>CALMJO010000302.1 GCA_937864375.1 uncultured Spirochaetota bacterium | reverse complement strand
GATGTCCGAGGTGTCCTTGACTGACTCGGTCATCGACTTCATGCTCTCCGAGATGTTCAGGATCTTGGTGATGCCGTCCTGGACGCGCTTCCCGCTTTCCTTGATGAGGTTTTCAATGTCGCGGGCGCCCAGGTTGGTGCGGTCGGCGAGCTTCCCCACCTCGTCGGCGACCACGGCGAATCCGCGGCCCGCCTCCCCGGCGCGCGCGGCCTCGATGGACGCGTTAAGCGAGAGGAGGTTGATCTGGTCCGATATGTCCCTGATCACCACGAGCGTTTCTCCCACCTTCTTGGAGCTTTCGCCGATGGCCTTGATCTCGTCCACCGTCGTGACGATGTCGCCCTCTATCTTGGAGACGTTCGCGTAGGTGGCCTCCGCGATGACCTCTGCCTCCTCGGTGTTCCTGGAGATGTTCTGCATAGATGCGACGAAATTGGAGATAGATTCAAAGACCTTCTGCGTCTTTTCGTACTGGTCCTTCACGTTCTTGGAAATCATCTCGATTGAGGACATGATCTCCTCCACGGAGGCCGAAAACTCCTCGATGGTGCTTGCGTGCGTCTGGGAATCGCTCGAGATGCTCTTGCCGGTCGTATCGACCGTGACTGCGATATGGCTCAGGTCGCCCGACGCGCTTTTTAGATTGACCGTGATGTCCCTGAATATGGATTTCATTATCTTGAGCGCGTCCACCATGTCGCCTATCTCGTCTCCCGCCTGGTAGCGCGCGCTGAAATCCCGCTCGCGCATGTCGCCGTTGCTCATATGGTTGAGCTGGCTGGAAACCTCGACCAGCGGGCGGAACTTGACCGTCGTGGAATACAGGGAGTACGCGACGATGATGAGAATCGCGAGCCAGCCGAAAATCATCATGATCGTGGCGATCACGCTCAGGTCCTTGAAAAAGCTGTTCGAGAGCTCGCCGCTCATCACGTACAATCCCGTTTCGGGAAGCCGGAGGTAATAGCAGTAGTAGACGTTGCGCTCGTAGAGCACGCTCGTCCTTCCTTCCGCTCCGGTAAGCAGGGTGCGCACGTTTTCGACAAGGTGATCGGTTACCATCCAGTTCTTCTGGAGATCGGTGAGCGCGTTCCGGCCGCGGATTTCGGAAAAATTTGAATCGAGAACGACCCCGGACTTGTCCATGACCAGGTAAAAGTGCTCGCCCATCAGTTTTTCCGCCCTGATTCGATCCATGATGAACCTGTCCCTCTCGGCGCCGGCTTTCTGGGGCGCCTTGTCGAGTACGCCCTGGAGCGCGAGCTTGAAGCCAAGCAAGTTTCTTTCGGCGGCGGCCGGCTCGTAGATGTTCCTGATCGAGTCATACGTAAAGACGGACACGACGATGAGAAGGAGCATGACCATGCTCACCACCGGGAGCACGATCTTGTGCTTGAGCTGCACGCGCTTGTACTTTGCGCCCGCGGAGCGCATCAGGAGCACCAGCCGGGGAGCCCCGTACAGGTGCAGCGTGTTGCCCCCCATGATGCCGATCCCCACCGCGCAGAAGGTGATGATCATGACGCTTCCCATTACGGGTGGGGTTTTCCGCACGATTTGGATGGCGGTGTAGAGAACGGGAGAGATCGTACAGAATGAGATGCAGGTCAGGTAAAGCCTCCTGGTGTACTTTGCAACGCGATCCGGGAGCCTGGCGTCCTCCTTCACGGCCTCGTTGGACCCGAAGAACAGGGAGCGTATCCCGAGCAGGCTCACCAGGTTCACCAAGAAAAATATGAGGGTCGTGAGTACGAGTATGGCGCCCACGGCGACGACGACGGTTTTAACTTTTACCGTTTCAGTAATGGCGTAGGTCATGGTTCCCAAGACCAGGCCTACCAGAATCTGGATCAAGGTTGGTACGAATAGGAATTTGATAAACGCGCCCGCTCCCCGCGTTACGCCCGGCGATGCCGTATCTTTTGCCATGTATCCCCTCTCCAGGAAAAGTTCCCGTTATTGTTTGCCATTCCGGATATTTGTAAACAAATAAATTTTATCATTGGTTAATATTGAATATATCCATATTTATTTCATTCGGCGCAGGGAGCCGTCAGGCACCAGCCAAATATTTAATTATTATTGGAATTGCATTTGACGCACGCATGTACTAGGATTGGAAGGATCTTTAGCGGGACTGTACGGGGCCATGACCACCCAGCACGACGACGGCTACAAAAAATCGTTCCTGATCGATATGGACGGCGTAATAAACAGGGGCCGGACCCTCATCACGGGTGCGCGGGAGTTCGTGGAGCGTCTCATCGGGGGAGGTTATCCCTTCCTGTTCATTACCAATAATTCCTATCACACGCCGCCGGAGCTCAAGCATCGTCTCATGGAGATGGGGATCGAGGTGGAGGAAGGGAACTTTTACACCTCGGCGATGGCCACGGCGACCTTCCTGGAGTACCAGAAGCCACGGTGCTCTGCCTATGTGATCGGCGGGAAGGGTCTTTTAACCGAGCTGCAGAAGCATAACATCACCATTACCAAGGACAATCCCGACTACGTGATCATCGGCGAGACCGACGAATACGATTACCTGAGGATCATGGAGGCGACCTTCCTCATAATGGAAGGCGCCCGCTTCATCGCGACAAATCCGGACATCACCGGACCCACCGCCCGCGGGCCCGTCCCTGCATGCGGTGCCCTGGTGGCCCCCATCGAGAAGGTGACCGGGAGGACCCCTTATTTCCTGGGCAAGCCCAATCCCGCCATGATGTACTGGGCGCGCAAGCACATAGGCGTGCATTCGGCGAACTGCTTCATGGTGGGGGACCGCATGGACACCGACATCGTGGGCGGGCTCGAGGCGGGGATGACGTGCTGCCTTGTCCTCACGGGGGTTACGACGCGCGAGATGGTCGACCAGTTTCCGTACATGCCGGACTATATCTTCAACAATGTGGGCGAGATCGACCCGGACGCGATCCTCTCACGAAGGGACCGTGTGCGCAGGAAGCAGTAGGAGAAGTACCGGGGGCCGAGCGGCGTACGGCCCCGAATCGGAACTGATTGTTGCGCGGCGCTACCTGTCGAGCGCGGCTATGGCGGGGAGCGTCTTTCCCTCGAGCATCTCGAGGAAGGCGCCGCCGCCGGTCGAGATGTAGGACATCTTCGATGCGTACCCCGACCGGTTTATCGCCGACACCGAGTCCCCGCCGCCGATGACGCTCAATGCCCCTGATTCGGCCACGGCCTTTGCGGTGCCGTTGGTTCCTGCATCGAATCCCCCGTTCTCGAACGCGCCCAGGGGACCGTTCCACACCACGGTCTTTGACTTCGCAATGATGCCCTTGAAGAGCTCCACGCTTGCGGGGCCCACGTCGTACCCGGCCAGGTCGGCGGGGATTTGGTCGATGGGGACCACCTTTCCATTGGCGCCGTCCTCCAGGCTCGCCGCGACGACCGCGTCGACGGGAAGCACGATTTCCACGTTCTTCTTCGCCGCAAGCTCCATGATGTCGCGCGCCGTCTGGACGTGAGTCTCCTCGACTAGCGATTTCCCCGTGGGCACACCCTTTGCCTTGAGAAAGGTGAAGGCCATGGCGCCGCCAATGACCAGGTAGTCCACGCGGTCCATGATGTGCTTGAGAACTTCTATCTTGGAGGACACCTTTACCCCGCCAATCAGGGCCAGCGTGGGCTTCGCGGGATTGAGCATCGCCTTGTTGAAGTACTCGATCTCGTCTTGCAGAAGGGTGCCCGCGGCGCATTCCCTGATATAATGCGTGATGGCCTCGTTCGAAGCGTGTCCGCGGTGGGCGCACGCGAACGCGTCGTCGATGTACACGTCGCCGAGCGAAGCGAGGAACTTCCCGAAACCGGGATCGTTCTTTTCCTCTTCCGGGTAAAACCGAATGTTTTCGAGCAGGGCGACATCCCCGCTCTTCATCGCGATTATCGCGTCGCGCACAACGTCGCCTATGGGAGAGTCGATGAACTTCACGTCCTTTTTCAAGACCTCCGACAGGCGCAGTGCGACGGGCTTGAGGCTCATCTTTGGAACCACCTTTCCGTCGGGACGTCCCAGGTGCGATATGAGCACGAGCTTTGCGCCCTTTTCGATGCAGTGCGTGAGCGTGGGCAGGGTGGCGGTAATACGCGTATCGTCGGTGATGTTCATCGATTTGTCGTAGGGAACGTTGTAGTCAACGCGGATGAGCGCGCACTTTCCGTTAAAGTCCAGGTCTTTCAGGTATTTGATCGCCATGGTAAAACCTCGTCGACAGGTGGATTTTTTTCTATGCGACGGCTTCAGGCTATGGTCCAGAAAGGGGACGAGTCAAGACAATTTTAGGAGTCCAGCTCCATCTCCCGGCGCTTCTTCGCCTTCATCACCGATTTCGAAATGATGATGGAGATCTCGTAGAGCAGCATGAGCGGGAGCGCCACCATGGACTGCGTGAGCGGGTCCACCGTGGGCGTGATGATGGCCGCGATGATCCAGATGAGGACGATCGCGTACTTGCGCTTGGAGACGAGGAAGGCGGGCGTCACCAGCCCTATCCTGGTCAGGATGAGGATGATGATGGGGAGCTCGAATATGGCCCCCATTCCGAAGCTGAAGATCATGATCACCGACAGATAGTCGCTTGCATTGATCATGCTCACCATGTCGGGCGGAGTGAAGCTCAGAAGCGCATTGATCGCCATGGGCAGCGCAATGTAGGTAAGGC
>CALMJO010000301.1 GCA_937864375.1 uncultured Spirochaetota bacterium | reverse complement strand
CGGTCCCTCTTTGCCCTGCCCGTCCACCGCCGCGACCGAGGCATAGTACATGCGGCCCTCCTCGAACGCGGCGCCAGTGGTGAATTCCTTCACGAAGAGCGTGGACTCGTCGGGCTTCTGGGTGAAGGAGCGCGGATACGCCCCCGGTTCCGTTCCGCAGTAGATGCGGTAGCCCTGGATGGCGCCCGCCGGCTTCTCCCAGTGGAAGTAGACCCCGCCGTCTCCGTACGCCGCGAGGAATCCCAGCGGCGCCCCTGGTTCGCGCCGCGGTTCCGCAACCGGCTTTCCGTCCGGGCCTCCGGTATAGGGCGGCTTCGCGAAGGAGATGAGTGCGCGCTTCTGCTTCTCGAGGAGCGCATCGCCCTTGAAGAACGAAACCATGAGCGAGAACTTCGCGCTGTGTCCCGAGTACGTGCACGCGGCCGTGTGGTACTGGTCGCCCGACAGGAGCGAGACCTCGAAGCCCTGGCCGCAGCCCCACGTGGGCTGATAGTACTGTTCGCCAAAATAGGTGCCAAAGGGATTCAGGCGCAGGTGGAACCCGGTCCAGAGACCGTAGTCGATTTTGAGCGGGCAGAATGCGAAGTTCGAAAGCGCCGATGTATCCATGGCCACCGCGATGCCGCCCTCCGGTCCCGTTACCGCGACATACTCCGCCGTGATGTGGTTGTTCACGTTGGCGAGCTCCAGGTTTTTCCGCGAGTGTTTAAAGTAATCGATCGGGTACGACGACTCGACGCCCAGGAAATTCCTTTTGAGCACCCTGAAGGGCGCGTCCCTGTCCGCCGTGGGCGCGAAGGTGAGCTCGCAGGGCGCGACCTCCTGCCAGGCGGGATCGTACAGGCGCGCGAGTGCCGGCACCTGCGGCTTGAATATGGTTTCACGCGGGGTGTCGGGATAGGTGACCGACGCTTCCACGAACACCGCCTCCACGCCCTCCACCAGGTACAGCACGTAGTCGATCCTGCCCGGGATTGTTCCCCTGACGGGAAGCGTATATTCACCGGAGAGCCTGAGCGCGGCCACGCCGCCGCTTCCGTCCTTTTCCACGCTCACCGCGAGCGTTCCCGGCACGTACCTGGTACCGTCGTAGTTGATGCTCGGGAGGAAGCTGTCTTGCAGAAGCTGGGCGGCGCCGTTCAGGCTCACGCCCGCCACGTGTCCGCGCGCGTCCAGCCGGAGCTCGACGGGCCCGTTCGTCATTCCGGACGGGGATGCCGTTGTGCGAAATGCTCCCGCCTTTCCGGGTGCGCCGCGGTAGAGGCTGTACACCCCGCTTGCCGTGACGCCGCCGGCGGGAACGTAAAAGCGCGCCCTGCCGTCGTGGTCCGCCGGAAGCGCAAAGATCGCGACCGGCCTGCCGTCGGCCCCCGCGAGGTTGTGCGCTCCCTGCCCCGCGTAGCCCCGTGCATACGGCAGGATGAACCCCTCCATTGCCGTCGCCGGGTCGTCCCTCAGGATGAAGATGGAATCAACGAGCTCGTCTCCTCCCCTTGAGGCGGGACGCGCCGTGCGCGCGAGGTTCTCCGCAACGGCGCGAATCCTGCCCTGCGTGTAGTCGTCGCTCTTCCTGAGGGCCGCGATGATCCCCTCCACCACCCGCTCGCGCGTGCGCGCGAGGAAGGGCGTCGCCATACCGAAGTTCGTCGTGGAGAGCAGCCTCGTGCGCAGCTCGAGGGAGCGGTCCAGCTCCGCGCGCACGTCGCCGGGAAGCGCCTGCCCGGCAAACGCGTACACGCCCTTCGCCGCATCGTGCATACGCCTGTCGCGGGCGACCTCGCTCCAGTAATCGCTCGAGTACGCCTTCTCCGACCAGGAAACGTAGCCGTTGAAGCTCCCGTCCGCGGCGTCCTGGCCAAAGGAGATCTCCCCCGCGGGCTCGTGCGTCGTCACGTACTCGTCGATCGTGGAGAATTTCACATAGTCCAGGTCCGCCACGTCGTCCACGAGCTGGGAGAGCCCGCCGGTGTTGGGAAGCCACGCCAGGTACGCGGGAAGCTTGTAGCCGTACCAGTAGGAATCGTCGGCGTCTGCGTTGATGCACAGGAGCACGTCGCGCGTGATGTTCCCGCGCAGCTGTTCGCGGTGGAGGTCGCGCACCCATTTCCTGATGCTCACGTTTTCCGCGAGGTCGCCGTGGCTGTAGGCGGGAATCACCAGGAATTCCTCCTTCGTTTCACGGTTCCGGTACACGAGCGGGTTATGCGCCTCCTCCCGGGTAAGCTCCCGTTCGAACACCCTGAAGGCGTCAAAGGGAATCGCGCTGTAGTAGAGCACCACGCCCTTAAGGCCCAGCTCCCTGTAGAGCCGGTAGTTGCCGGGGGTGATCATCATCTCCTGGGGGCGCACGTAGGGGCTCCATTTCTGGAAGAGGTCCGCGACCCCGCTGCCCTGCGCGTTATGGATCGCGCGCCTCACCGAGTCCCGGAACTCCCCCTCGTCCAGCGCCGAGGAGAGCGCGTTGTTGTAGGACATGAGTATGACCTCGTCCCCGTTTTCCCTGACCCGGCGCTGGATGTTTTTAATGATGTCGGGCGCGTATTTGGGCAGGGTCTCCTGGAGGGAGAACAGGTTTTCAAAGTCCCACACGCCCTTCACCGGGATTCCCTTCGCGTTCTTCTGGTCCAGGACCTCGATTATCTTCCTGATTATCCGGATGTCCTTCCCGAACCCGGCCTCGTCGTTGGTGTCGATGCGGTAGGAATGGTACAGGTTGCCGTGAAAGCCGATCGCCAGGTGGACCTTGCGGTCGGTCTTTTTGCCAATAAGCGTAATCCTGGGGAGCACGACGACGGCTGTGAACCAGATGATGAAAAGTCCCAGGAGCGAGAACACCGAATATTTCGCGATCAGTTTTATGGTCACGCGGATACCCCCTTCGCAGGTATTGGGTACGTCAGGCGGGAAGAGGGTCCTTCCTATTTGCGTATTTTGCAAGCAAAAATATCAAATATTTTCGATTTTACGGCCCCCGGCGCGCGCCTCCCGCGCGCCGGGCCGCGGCTCAGCAGTTCACGCAGGCCCTGGGCCGATCGGGACC
>CALMJO010000300.1 GCA_937864375.1 uncultured Spirochaetota bacterium | reverse complement strand
AGGCGGCGCTCACGATCAACGCGGTCACGGCGCAGACCGACGAGATGATCGACAGGCTCTTCCGCATCCGCTCGATCGCGTCCGGCTGCGGGCAGGGGCCGGGCGCGGGGGCCGAGGAAAACCTCCCGCGGATGATCGCCCTCCCGCGGGTACGCGCGGCGCTTGTCACCGGGATCATGACCGATTTCCTCCGCTTCTCCGAGACGCACTCGCTCACGCACGGTGTCCACAGCGCCGCCCTTTACTCCACGGAAGGCGAGCAGCTGGCCTTCTTTGAGGAGATCGGGAGGCACAACGCCGTGGACAAGGTCCTGGGACGCGCGCTCATGGGCGGCACGGACCTCGCGCGCTGCATGCTGTTTTCCACCGGGAGGCTCTCGAGCGAGATCGTGCTCAAGTCGGCGCGCGCCGCGCTCCCGGTGCTCGTCTCGCGGGCGGCGCCCACCACCAGGGCGGTGGACATCGCGCGGCGCTGCAACATCATGCTCGTGGGCAGGGTGCGCCCGTCCTCCTTCCAGGTGTTCCACGGCGAGGCATCCCTGGAATGCTGATCCTGCGCGATCTGGAGCTGGGCGAGGAGTCGCCCTGCGTCTACCTTCCCGGCCGCGTAAGCCGGTTGGAGTTTTTTCTTTCAACGGACCTTTCGGGGCACGAGCTCGAGGAGCTCCTCGCGGCGGGGTGGCGCAAGTTCGGCTGCTGCTACTTCAGGCCCCGCTGTCCCGGCTGCAGCCTCTGCATACCGCTCAGGGTGCGCGCAGGCGGGTTCGTTCCCACGAAGGGGCAGAGGCGCGTCGCGCGGAAGAACGCGGGCGTGCGCGTGGAGTTTGGCCCTCTCGCGTACTCGGACGAGATCTTCGACATCTACCGCGAGCACACCGTCACGCGCTTTGGCGACAGGGACGTCTCGTTCGAGGACTTCATGTTCAATTTTTACCGGCACTCCTGCCCCTCGCTCCAGAGCGAGTACTATGCGGACGGGAGGCTCCAGGCCGTGGGCTTCCTGGATCGTTCGAGCCGGGGGCTGTCGTCGGTCTACTTCATCTACCGGGAGTCGTTCGCGCCCGCGAGCCCCGGCATCTTCAGCATCCTGTGCGAGACGGAGTTCGCCCGGGAGCAGGGCCTGGACTATTACTACCTGGGCTACTTCGTCCCGGGAAGCGGGCGCATGGAGTACAAGCAGGGATTTTACCCCCATGAAAAATTTTCCTGGGGCAAAAAAAAGTGGTTCACCGTACGCGGCTAGGTAGTATTTTTTATTCTGCGGGGGCCGAGCGGCATTCATGCCGTCAGCGCGCCCCCTGAACGACGGCGCGGAGCGGAATGCATCATCGGCGCCCATGGAGCGGCACACATGCCCGGCAGGAAACAGACCAGCGAGGACCTCGACAGCGCGCTCAAGCTTGAATCACGCATGGACCTGGAAGAGCCCCGGATGTACCGGGTGATCCTCCACAACGACCACTACACCACCATGGACTTCGTGGTCGAGGTGCTCGTGAAGGTGTTCCACAAGCCTGCCGCCGAGGCGACCCAGATCATGCTGGACGTACATAAAAAGGGAAAGGGCGTGTGCGGCGTCTACACCTACGACATCGCCGCGACGAGGGTGGACATGGTGCACCGCATGGCCAAGGAGCATGAGTTCCCGCTGCGATGCAGCATGGAAGAGGAATAGCGCTCAGTCCCCCTGCGCACCGCGCCCCTTCACGAGCATGATGACCGCGAAGACGATGAGCGCGAACCCTACCGCCGCATTCAGTATCCGTACCGCCAACCCAGGAAGAAATTCACGCATCATGCTGGACGCGAGCGCGATCCCGGCAAGGAATACGAGCGTGGCCAGCACGCATCCGGCGGAAAAATGAAACAGGCGCGTCCCCGCGAGCCCATCCTGGGCGAGCCTCGCGGAAAACACCCCCGACCAGAAGAGGACCGTGAGCGGGTTCGAAGCGGTGAGGACCAGGCCGCTCACGAACGGCCCGCCCGTCAGGTCCGCCGGCGTTTCGCCGGGCAGCCCGGCAATTCCCGCCATGATGGCCCTGGTCCCAAAAAAAACGAGCACCGCCGCGCCTGAAAACCGGAGCGCAGCGCGCGTGAACCGCCCTTTTAACAGCACCGCCACGCCCATTACGGCGAGGAGGATGTAGGCCGCATCGACCAGCGCCACAGCGGCGACCACGGCCAGGGCGTGCATGAACCCGTGCGCGCTTCCCGTCGCGAAGACGTAGAGGCATACGGGGCCCACCGCAAGCTGGATAAGCATCCCGAACCGGAATCCCTGGAAGAGGGTGATGAGCGGGCGTGTTTCCTTCATTGTGATGGAACCAGCGACGATGCGCCGGCACATCGTGGTAGCGCGGGCGCGGCGAAAGGGCAAGAAGAATATGGGCTCTTGAAATAAAACGGGGACGCGTGAAGAGCGTCCCTGTCATGTGCTGTATTTTCCACGCGTCCTATTTCTTCTTGATGATGTTGAGACTCTGCACCTTGCCCTCGGGACCGAACGGCTGCGGCGCGTCTTCGAACCTCTTGAGCTTCTCGTTCCATGTGTACATAAAGGGCTCGCTCATTTTTCCATCTCCCTCGTCGTACTGGATTGTCAGAGTCTTGTCCACAAGCGTCCACTTTATTGGCGGGGATACTGTCTGCCCCGACTCCCTTAATTGAATCTTCGCGACGCCTTTTCCGTCGGCCATGAAGGTAAGGTCTCTGGCATTGTAATCAAAATTGTCGCCCGGCGCGCTCTTGTTGTAAAGCCCCCAGGTGCCGGAGAGCTCCACCGCCGTTTTGGCCTTTGGCGCGGCCGCGGCAATTTGTTCACCGTTTTCCCACGAACCCTTCACCGTGATGCCGTTCGCGTACTTGAGCACGCCCTTGCCGTGCATCTTGCCCGTCTTCCACGCGCCCTCGTACCTGTCGCCGGTCGCCCAGGTCATGACGCCCTTGCCTTCCATGTTGTTGGCCTTGAAGTCTCCTTTGTACTTGTCGCCGTTTGCCCACGACATCATGCCGTCGCCGTCCATCTCCCCGTTTTTCCAATCGCCCGAATACTTCCTGCCGTCGCTCCAGGTCATGGTCCCCTTGCCGTGCATCCTGGAGTTTTTCCACGAACCCTCGTAGCGCTCCCCGCTCTGCCAGGACATGGTTCCCTTGCCCTTGACACAGTCCCCCTTCTCGCACGTTTGCGCCTGCAGGTTGGAAGCCAGGCACACAGAAAAAATCGCTGCAACGGTGATGATCAGACTTATTTTCATGGTTCATTTCCCTCCACAAAGGTTGAATTCTTATACGCGGCACGAATCATTATGTCAATTAATTATAGGGCGGAGACGATTGGGCAATGCGACGGGGGCGTCCAAGCGCCGCGTGCCGACTTATTGTTTTAATTGTGGAAAATTACACACCTTTTCTGTAATATGCATTTTTAAAAGGAAGCAGCCGCGCTGGTGCATCCGGGTGCGGTCGTGCGCGTGATCGATGGATGGGTGGGCGTGCATATGGAACATTTTAAAGACGACATAGAGCGAAAATACCGGGACCTGGTCGAGAGCACCGATACCGGCTTCGTCATCCTCCACCAGGACGGAACCGTCATGGACGCGAACGACAGGTACGTGCGGATGACCGGATACGTTTCACTTGTGGAGATACTGGGTCGAAGCGTTGTCGAATGGACGTCGCCGCGCGACAGGGAAAAGAATGAAAGCGCGGTCACGCAATGCATGCGCGACGGCCAGGTTCGCGGGCTGGAGATCGAATATCTCTCCCCGGACGGCACCGTTACCGCGGTGGAGATAAACGCGACGACGTTCGGCCAGGGCGGCGACCTTCGCATCCTCTCGCTGTGCCGAGACATCACCGAGCGAAAGCGCGTTGAGGCGGCGCTGCTGGAGAGTGAGCGGCGCAGCAGATCGCTCGTCGCCGCAATCCCCGACCTCATGTTCGTCGTGTCGAAGGACGGCACCTATCTTGACTTCATGGCCGATCACAGGGACCGGCTCTTCATCCCTTCCACGGAGCTGATAGGGAGAAACATACGCGACACCGGATTCTCCCCGGAACAGGCGGACGCGATCATGGATCACATCGCGCGGGTCCTGGAGACGCGCGTCATGGCGGAGTTCGAATATACCATGGAAATCCAGGGCAGGAAAGAGTACTGGTCGGCGCGGATGGTCGCGATGGACGACGACAAGGTCCTTGCACTCTGCAGGGACGTCACCGAGCGCACCCGCGCGGAGGAGGCGCTTCGCGCCAGCGAGGAGCGCTACCGAGCGCTCTACCGCGACAATCCCAGCATGTTCTTCACCCTTGACGAGCGCGGAACGGTGATTTCGGTCAACGATTTCGGGGCGCGGGAGCTGGGCTACTCGATCCGGGAGCTCGAGGGCGAACCGGTTCTGAAAGTGTTCCACGAGGCCGACAGGGCCGAGGTCGCCCGAAAGCTCGAGGCATGCCTGGAAAACCCCGGCACCTCGTACCGGTGGGAGTTCAGGAAGGTGAGGAAGGACGGCGCCGTCATCTGGGTCGACGAGGTCGCCCGGGCGATGCTCGATTCCGGCGGCCGGCCCATCGTGCTCGTGGTGTGCACCGACATCACCGAGCAGAAGCGCGCGCAGGAGGAGAAGCAGCGGCTCGAGGACGAGCTCAGGCAGGCGCAGAAGATCGAGTCCATAGGCAGGCTTACCGGCGGCATCGCGCACGATTTCAACAATCTCCTGACGGCCATACTGGGAAACGCCTCGCTCGCGCTCATGGACCTGAACCCGGACGAATCGCTATACGCGACCATTTCAGAAATCCACAAAGCGGCGCGGAGCGCGGCCTCCCTCACGAACCAGCTGCTGGCCTTCAGCCGGAAGCAGATCATCGAGCCGCAGGTGATCGAGATCAACGCGGCCATGGGCGAGATGCAGCGGATGCTCGAGCGGATAATAGGAGAGAACATTGCGCTCACCACCGGCCTGGGCGAAGGGGCCGGCGCCGTGAGGATCGACCCGGGACAGTTCGAGCAGATCGTCGTCAACCTCGTGGTGAACGCGCGCGACGCCATGGCGAACGGCGGCCGGGTCCGCATCGAGACCGCCGCGGTCGAGCTCGACGAGGCCCTTTGCCGCCTGCACGAGGACGTGCGTCCCGGACCGTACGTGAGGCTTGTCGTGAGCGATACCGGGAGCGGCATGTCACAGGAGGTGCAGGAGCACCTTTTTGAGCCTTTTTTTACGACGAAAAGCCGCGGCAAGGGGACGGGCCTGGGGCTTGCCACCGTCTACGGATCGGTGCGGCAGAACCACGGGTTCGTCGAGATTCACTCCCGCGAGGGGGAGGGCACTACCGTAAAAGTATACCTGCCGCGCGCGCAGTCGGACGCGGGCGTATCTCCTGCGGCGCGCATGGCCGCGGAGCCCCGGGGCGGACGCGAAACGCTGATACTCGTTGAAGACGAGCCGCAGGTCCGCGAGCTCACGATCAGGCTCCTTGAGCGCTTCGGGTACCGCGTGATCCACTACCCGGACGCCGAATCGGCCCTGCGTGACCTTATCCCCTGACCCTTTCCCTGTCGG
>CALMJO010000299.1 GCA_937864375.1 uncultured Spirochaetota bacterium | reverse complement strand
TGAATCGCTCGTGGGACCTGATGCCGTCAAACGCGCGCTCGCGATCCAGCAGGGCCGTCGATCGAAACCCCGCGCGTACGGCGTCTTCGAGCAGCCCCAGCGCCTTGTCCCCATTTCCCCGCTCCGCGACTGAAAGCGCGCGCTCGTAGTGCACCCAGCATGACCCTCCCCTGGGCGAGAGGCTTTTGAGCAGTTTTTCGTTTGCCTCGTTGCCGGCCTTCGCGTTCCCCTGGAAGAGATATGAAAGCGCGATCCTGTCGCCGGCGGCGTGCGCGTCCCGGAAGAATTCCAACGCCCTGCCGGGTCTTTTCTCCATTTCTTCCAGGACGCCGGTATTGATCTGCGCCTGTGTGCGCGTGGCCCTGCGATCAGCGAGGTTTTCCATCATGGCGAACGCCGCGTCCTTGTTCCCGTCATAATAGGCGAGGAACGCGTCCACGTACGGAGGCTCGGCATCCATCATTGCTGCAAGGAAATCGCGCTCCCCCTGCATGATCCATACCGCAAGCGCGACGGCAACTGGAAAAACCGTCCGCATGAACCTTCGCGCCTGGGGCACGATCATCGCTTTTAAAATCACGTTCACCGGGACGGCCTACCGGCCCTTCTTCACTGATATTAGCTCAACATCAAAGATGAGCCACGCACGCGGGGGAATGACCGGGGGCCGTCCCTGCGCGCCGTAGGCGAGCGCGTAGGGAATAACAAGCACCCGCTTTTCGCCCTCGCGCATGTCCAGGAAGGCCTCGTCCCACCCGGCGATCACGCGCCGCACGCCAATCTGGGTCTCGAAGGGACTTCCGCGGTCGACGCTGCTGTCGAACTTTTTCCCGTTGGCAAGGTAGCCCGTGTAGTGGGCGACGATCACGTCTCCCTGAGCGGGGCCCGAACCCGTACCCGCGTTCCGGACGAAGTAACGAAGCCCCGTCTTCGTGCGGGTGAGCTTTTCCGCGTCCACTCCCAGGCCCTCGAGGGTGGCTTTCATTTTCGCGATTTCGGGCTCCTCCATCTTTTTCGTCTCGTCGTCATTTTTGGAGAACGCGCGTCCCGCATCGAATGCCGTCGCGTCCGCGCCCACCCTGATTATCCTGACCTGCTTGATTTTAATCTCGTCCAGCGGCCGATCGCTCCTGTCGGTCTTCGCCTCGCCTATGGCCGTGAGCACGTCCTCGCCCTTCACCAGGCGCCCGAACACCGCGTGCTTCCCGTCCAGGTGGGGCGTGGGCGCGAGCGTGATGAAGAACTGGCTGCCGTTCGTATGCGGCCCGGCGTTCGCCATTGACAGCAGTCCCGCCCCGTCATGCCTGAGCCCGGGAGCGAACTCGTCCACGAAGCTGTACCCCGGATTGCCCCTGCCGTTGCCCATGGGACAACCGCCCTGGATCATGAAGCCCCTGATCACCCGGTGGAAGACCAGGTCGTCGTAGTATGCGCGCGTCTCGGGTTTGCCCGTTTTGGGGTTGATCCATTCCTTCGTTCCCTCGGCGAGCCCCACGAAGTTACCCACGGTGATGGGGGTTTTTTCGTATTCGAGCCTGAAGAGCATGTCGCCCTTGTTTGTCTTGATGAGCGCGTAAAGCCCGTTTTCCTTAATGTCGACGTCGCTGCCGCACGCGGCCACCGCGACCATGAGCATCAAGCCCAGCATCCATACCGTACGTACCATGAATTCCTCCATATCACTTGCACTCCTGATTAATAGTTTCCACGTAGAGCAGGGCGAGGTGCCCCGCGTGGGCGGCGCCCGCAAACTCGTCGGCGCCAAAAATCGCCCCTTTCATTTCCTGGTAAAGCTTCTTCCACAACGATATAAATTGCGCCGAAAGCGGCATATACGACCAGTGCCAGCGCTCCTCCTGGTACCCCGCGTTCCTGCCCGCCGTGTAAGGCTGGCAGAAACCGAACCGGTGCGCGTTCTTCTTCATCCAGTCGTAAAGCACGGCTCCCTCGCCGTGATCGTAGTACTCGTTGTACAGCTCGTTCAGGTCGAAATCCGTTCCCCAGTGATGGCGCGAGGTTCCCGGCATCGAAGAGTACTGCAAAATCTTTTTTGCCCGGTCAAGCGGCTCCTGGATGGTCTCGTTGAGCCTCTGCCCGTCCACGAGGATTGATCCCTTCCACTTGCCCTCCCATATCCACTTCTGGTCGTCCCAGGTGCGCGTTGAGCTCACCACCTGGAAGCGCACCCCGGGATGCTCCTTCTGGAATTCACGGTAGAGGGCGCTCAATTTTTCCGCGGCCTCCTTTCGCAGGTACTGCGGCCTTCCGTCGGTGGGGACCTCCTGCGGCGAGAGCCTCACGAACAGCGGGTGTTCCGCGGGCGAGTATTTTCCGCGCAGGTAGTCCGCAGGCGCCGTGCCTGAAAAGAGCGTTCCGGTGTCGACGTTGGCTGCCCCGCATGCGGGAAGGCAGGCTGTAAGCAGCAACGACAGATAGAGTTTGATCACGGTCGAACGCATCATCTTTGTCCCGTTCCTTGCACTGGTTCGGTCACCATGAGGTAATCCGCTATGGGAAGCGAGAGGAACCGTGCGGACTCATGCCCAAGGTCGATCTCGCGCGTGATGTTCTTTTCCGGTTCGGTGAGCTCCACCTCGCCTCCCTGCGCGAGCACCAGGATGCGCTCCGTGATACCGGGGAGGGCCGACCTGACCCGCGAGGGAATTCCAAGCCCGTAGGCCACGTGGACCGAGCCAGCCACGACCAGCACGATCTTTTCATGTGCGCCCGCACCGCTCAGCGCGCCGATGAGCGCGCGGGCCATCGCGTCGTCGCGCACCGCCTGGGCCTCGAACACGCTCTGCAGCGTCCTGTCGTTCACGAAGCGGTGCTGCATGAGCAGGCCCTTCACGTACTTCTCGTACCGCGCGCCCGTTTTGAACGGTTCCGGGAGCTCCTGTTTGGACGCGCCCTCGATGCCCCCGCGTCCCTTGCGCGCCACCTCCCGTACCAGCTCGCTGCGTGCGTTCAGCGCGAGCACGCCGCCCCCGGCCGCGTGGACCGTTTCAACGATCTCCCGGTAGTCCAGGTAATTGCTCCAGCGCTCGGCCCAGCGGGTCTGCGCGGCAAGCTCGTCGAAGCTCAAGGCGCCGGCGTTGTAGCGGTCGAGCGTTCCCTGGTTGAAGGACTCCATCTGCTCGAGCGCGAGCACGATGGATTTCCCGCGATCGATGAGCGCCCTAGCGATGCGCGCCTGTTCCCGGTGATGACGGGCGAGGGTATGCGCCTCGCCAATGTATACTACCC
>CALMJO010000298.1 GCA_937864375.1 uncultured Spirochaetota bacterium | reverse complement strand
ATGACATCCCGCGGACAGGACTCATCGGCAGGACGGGGTGTTGCCCGGGGATTGGTGCGGTGGGAATTTCCAGCATCCGTAATTCTGCCGGGTGGAGCAAAAACGTATTTCCCGGTACGGCGAAGACGGTTTTCGATTACGCCCTGGACCTGTTTTTCACTTTTTAGAGCCCGCTGATGAACCGCCCGCCGCGGGTTTCACGGCAAAAACTAAAATACCGGAATGCATCCCGCGCAGCGCACGTCCACCGGGGGGACGAGTGAATTTTCCATGAGCGGCATGCTCCGCGCGTCAAGTGCCGGCATCGAGAACGGCTTTCTTGATCAACGCCTTCATAATTTGAACCTTATACCTGTTCTTCGTGAGCGGCCTGGCGTCGCGTGCCGCGATCTCCCCGGCCTCCTGGGCTACCTGCTCCGTGGCCGGCTTGCCGGATAAAAACTTTTCGACTTCGGGCATCCTGAGCGGAACGGGAGCCACGGCGTTCAGGACGATCTTCGCGCGGCTGAATACGCCGTTTTCGGAGCTCAACACGGAGGCGAGGCTCACTATGGGAAAATCGATCGAGTTCCTGATCCTGAACTTGAGATAATTCTGGGAATTTTTCTTTTGCTGCACGGGGATCTCGATCTCGGTCACGATTTCATCGGTGGCCAGGGCCGCACCGGCCGAGAAAAAGTCCTGTGCGCCCATTTTTCTTTTCGTCGTCTTGATTTTCGCGTCGAGCGCGATCAGGGCGGGGGCCATGTCGGAGGCGCTCACGGCCACGCAGCCGCAATTCAGGCAGCGCCCGGTTTCGGAATCCACGGACTGTTTTTGCAGCGTGGAATGGTCCTCGGCGTCCACGCTCTTCTTCGCGTCCTCCACGCAGGCCGATTCCGCCCGCCCGCTCCTCTCGAAGCATTGGGTGTTCGATTCAAGGAAGTCGAACCGGCACACCGGGGTATCCACGGAGCCGGCCCTGCTCTTGCCGCCGGACAGATACGCGTCAATCGACAGCGCCGCCTTTTTCCCCCATGCGATGGCGGTGATGACCGATGAGGGGCCGCTCGTCGCGTCGCCTCCCGCGAACACGCCGGGCATGCTGGTCCGGGCGCTCTCCGGATCGACCTTGATGAGCCCCTTTTCAACTTTGATCGATTTTCCGGCATAGCCCAGGTCCGCTGACTGTCCGATGGCGAGGATGATGCTGTCCGCATTGACGATGGTCTTTTTCGACGTGTCGAACTCGGGAGCAAAGCGTCCCTGCCCGTCAAAGACCCTCGTGCACGAAGCGAATTCCATCCCGGTAAGGCGGCCGTCCGATTCCAGAATCCGCTGCGGGCCCAGCGAGTTCCGGATTTTCACGCCCTCGCCGATTGCCTGCTCGATCTCCTCCTTGAAGGCGGGCATCGATTCCCCGTCCTCGAGACAGGCCATCGTGACCTCCTTCGCGCCGATGCGCAGCGCGCTTATGGCGACGTCCACGGCTACGTTTCCCCCGCCTATCACAAGGACGGTTCTGCCTGCATACCGGTTTTTATTCCGCGCGATGTCCGTCAGGAATTCCATGCCGGAGGTGAGGAGGTCCGATTTCTCGAGCTTCAGACCCTTCTGCAGCCATGTCCCCGTTGCGAGGAACACGCTCCCGAATTTTTTCCGGAGATCGCCCAGCGTCTTTCCCTTCCCGCCTATGTTCTCGTTGAGGACGAATTTTATTCCCATTTTCTCGTATGCCTTGATCTGCTTCCCCACCGTTTCGTTCGGGAGCCGATACGCGGGAATGCAATAGGTGAGCATTCCCCCGGCTTCGGGCATCTTGTCGAACACGGTCACCCTGTAACCCATGGTCCTCAGGTAATAGGCCGCCGAAAGTCCCGCGGGCCCCGAACCGACGATCGCGACGCTTTTCGCCGACTGTTTCCCGGGGGCCTTCATGAATTTAGGGGAATGATCGAGGATGTGGTCGCCCAGGAACCGTTCGACGTTCCGTATCGACACAGGGCCGTCAAAATTTCCCCGGTTGCAGGCGGACTCGCAGTAGTGCGGGCAGATTCTTCCCGTCAACGCGGGCATGGGGTTGTTCGCGAGAATCGTGCGCGCGGCGTCATCGGTCCTGCCGGCCCTCATCGCGCTCATGTAGACAGGGATGTCGACATGACCCGGGCAGGTATGGGTGCACGAGGGAGAGCCCGCCCACACGGCGCCAAAAATGGAATGGTAGCGGTTTTCCCCGAGCAGCGCGCTGCATTTGACGCCTCCTTTCCGGAGGCAATGAAACTGGTTGTCCGGCGCACGGTAGTACCAGCACCGGGGCTCCTGGCAAATGTTTCCCCCGATGGTTCCCATGTTGCGAATCTGCGGCGACGCCACCGAGCGCGCCGCGAGCGCCAGGAGTCTGTAGTTTTCCTTTATCTCTTTGTTCGTCGAGATTTCCTGGAGCCTCGTGAGCGCCCCGATCCTGAGAAGCTTCCTGTCGCTTTCAATATAGTCAAGTCCCTGGACGCTTTTCAGGTCGACGATCGTGCCCGGGCTTTCAGGATGGATCCTGTCTTTCAGGGCGCCCAGCAGGTCCGTCCCGCCCGCAAGCACTTTCGCCGATTCCTTCTTTCCGGCTTTCGCCAGGGCCGATTCCGCCTGTTTGAGAGAGGTTGCCGCGATGTAGTTGAATTTTTTCATAATGTACCTCACGCCTTTCCCAGGGCTTTGAGAATCTTCTCGGGCTTGACGGGGATGTCGTTTACCCTTACGCCTATCGCGTTGTAGATGGCGTTCAGCACCGCCCTGGGCGTACAGGTTACGGTCCCTTCACCGATCCCGCACGCGCCGTATTCACCCGCGCCCTTCCACACTTCCAGCAGCACGGGATCGATGTCGGGCATGTCGGCCATCGTGGGAATCTTGTAGTCGATCCAGTTGAAGTTGAGAGGGATGCCGGTTTCCTCGTCGTAGATGATCTCCTCGGTCAGCGTCTCGCCGATGCCTATGCACTGGCCTCCAATCTGCTGCGCCTCGGCGCCGGACGCAAACATCACGCTGCCGCAGTCGTTCACGACGACGATTTTAAGTATCTGGACCTTCCCGGTGTCCGTGTCGACCTCGACCTCCGAGAAGGTGGCAATGTAGGGCACCCCCGTTTTCCGGGTGTTGGGTATCCTGCTTTTCCTGACGACCAGGGGAGTCAGGTCCCCCTGGTTCATCAATTCCCTGACCGTCATCACGGCCGAGCCCCTTGAGAGGACGCGCCCGTCGGCGATATCCAGGTCCTCCGCGTTCCGCTTCGTGATTGCCGCCGCCTTTTCAACGAGTCGTTTTTTTAAGTCCTTCGCCGCGAGCGCGATCACCTCGGACTGCAGGTAGGAAACGGAGCTGTCCGTCTGCACGCAGTCCTTCATGCTCGTCTCGGTGTCCACCACGTGGGACCAGTGAATGTCCTCCACCTTTATGCCAAGAAAGCCCAGCGCCTCGGCGCAGCCGAGCACGTTGCAGGTATTCGAGCCGGTGCCGGTTTCCACGGTGGGCGCTTCAAGCATGACGGTGCAGTCGGTGTTCAGCGTGATGCCCACCTGGATTTCTCCCCTGCGGGTCTCCTGCCACTCGGCGTGCCATGCCGGGTGAAACGAAAATCCCACGCCGCGCTTCAGTGTTCCCTCGTAGACCCCGGGCTTGTGGCGCTTTTCGCGCCAGCCTATCTTCTCCGCGCCCGCGTTCAGTACTGCCACCAGGCTCTTGTCCGGGCGCGATCCCCACTCGTGGCCAAAATTTTTCACGGCCAGGTCAATGGGGTCCATCTCCAGCTTTTCGGCGAGCATGTCGACGACGTGCCCGAAGATCAGGTTGAACTGGGAATTTCCCACACCCCGCATCATGCAGGCGGGAAGCTTGTTCGTGTACACCCCATACGATTCCATTTTAATGTTGGGAATGTGCGCGAACGCGACCTCCGTGATCTCCGTAGGAGCGAACTTGAGCGCGAACATCGTGTGGTCGGCGTAGGCCCCCGCGTTGCCGATGGACTTGAAATACATGGAAGTAATCGTCCCGTCTTTCTTCGCGCCCAGCTTCCCCGTGTAAATGGCGGGCTGCCGCGAATCGTGAAAGCTCTCCCTGCGGGTATGCTTGAATTTCACGGGCCGGCCGGTCTTCTTCGCCAGGAGCGCCGTGAACAGGAAGAAGGGCTGCTCTCCCGTGTCCCCCCGGCCGAACTGCCCGCCCACGTAGGAGCTGATGACCCTGACCTTGTGCACGGGAAGGCCCAGCATCTGGCTTATGTGCATTCTCGACTGATCCGTTTCGTAGGAGTTGGAGCGCAGGGTCAGCTTGTCCCCGGTCCATTCCACCAGGCAGCACCAGTTGTCGAGCGAGGCCTGCGTGGCATTGTGATGAATGGAAATGTCCTCCACGATCACGTCCGCTTCCGGGAAGGACTTGTCGATGTCGCCCCTGTTCACGAAAATGTCGTCTCCGCCCACCGGCTCCTTGGGCAGGATGTTCGTCTTGGTTATCTCGGGGTGAATAACGGGTGCGCCGGGCTTCATCGCCTCAACGGGATCAAGAACAAAGGGAAGCACCTGTCTCTTATACACATCTGACGCTGCCGACGAATAGAGAGGTG
>CALMJO010000297.1 GCA_937864375.1 uncultured Spirochaetota bacterium | reverse complement strand
CACCTCTCTATTCGTCGGCAGCGTCAGATGTGTATAAGAGACAGGGCTCCTGCTGTTCGCCGACGTAAGGAGTATGTTCAGGCTCTCGGGCGTGGTTATCAGGATCTCGGGGGGGCGGCGGAGCATCGTGCGCCGCTCGCCGGCCGGGGTGTCGCCGCTGCGGGTGAGCGCGCGTATGCCGGGGACGGGCGCCCCTTCCCGCCCGAAGCGCTCCCCGATCTGCGCGAGCGGCGTTTCAAGGTTGCGCCGGACATCGTTGTTCAGGGCTCGCAGCGGGGAGACGTACAGCACCCTCGTTTCGCCGGCCGGCCATGCGCCGGTGACCAGCCTGTCAATCGCCCACAGGAAGGCCGCGAGCGTCTTGCCGGTCCCCGTGGGCGCCGTGACGAGGACGTGCCCGCCCGCGGCTATTTCGCGCCACGCGCGCGCCTGCACCTCCGTGGGAGCCCCGAGCGTCCCTGAGAACCACCCGGCCACGATCGGGTGAAAGCGGGTGAGTATATCGTCGTGCGCGTCAGGCCTGGTCATGGCAGCATGTCCCCGTGAAACCCGGAATCCTTTCCGCGGCAAGCGCGCCCGGAAACCCTTTCAGTGAAGCCGCGTCGGGCCCGGAATTCAAGCGTTTAACGGACGGGTTCGTAAAGGCATGAACGGTTGACGCACGCACCGCCGGGTCCGCGTGCCGGCGTTCACCTAGCGCCTCTTGAAACGTATCGTGTACGAAGTCCCTCCCTCGCGGTCCAGGTCGATCGTCCCCTCGACCTGGCGCACGAGGAGCGGAACGAGCGCCAGTCCCAGCGAGTTCGTTTTGCTCAGGTCCACGTCACCGGGCAGCCCCACGCCGTTGTCCGCAATCACGATCTCGACATCGCGCTCTCCCTCGATCCTGAGCGAGACGCGTACCGAGCCGCGCCCCTCGAAGTGCGGAGGGAAGGCGTACTTGAAGACGTTCGTCAGGAGCTCGTTGATCACCAGCCCGCACGGAATGGCCTGCTCTATGGTAAGGTGGACCGGCTCGCACTCCATGCACGGGAGCGGCACCCTGCCGCCGGTCACGCTGCTCTTGAAGAGCTCGCCCGCGAGCGAATTGATGTAGGACCCAAAATCGATGTGCGCGAGGTCCCCGGACTGGTAGAGCTTTTCGTGGATGAGCGCCATGGAGCGTATGCGGTTGCGGCTGTCCGCGAAGTGCTCCCTGACCTCGGCGCTCTTGATCGTGCGCTCCTGGAGGTTCAGCATGCTTATGATCACCTGGAAGTTGTTCTTCACCCGGTGGTGTATCTCCTTGAGCATGATCTCCTTTTCCCGGAGCGAGGCGACCAGGACCTCCTCGGCCCTTCTGCGCTCGGTGACGTCCTCTTTGAGCGCAACCAGGTGCGTGATGACGCCCGCGGGCCCTTTCACCGGGGAGATGATCGCCGACTCCCAGAAGAGCTCGCCGTCCTTCTTCCTGTTCCTGAACGTCCCCTGCCAGGTCCCGCCCGAAAGCACGGTCATCCAGAGGTCGCGGTACTCCTCGGCCGTGGTATGTCCGGACTTGAGAAACCGGGGATTTTTTCCCAGCGCCTCTTCGACCGCGTATCCCGTAATCTCCGTGAAGCGGGGGTTCACGTATTCGATCCTGCCCTCGGCGTCGGTGATGATGATGGCGGAGGGGCTCTGTTCCACCGCGCGCGAGAGCTTCGCAAGCTCCTCCTGGGAGTGCATGCGCTCGGTGATGTCGGTGCTGAACCCGATGTAGGTGTCGGACGTGAGCCTCACCGCGTCGACCGTCAGGTAGACCCGCGACCCGTCCCCGCGCACGAAGGTGAAATCTCCCAGGGCGCCACCCCTGTCCCTCAGCTCGATTAATTTCATGACGCCCGCATCGCGCGACTCCGGCGCGAGGAGCTCGGGCATCGATCGTGAAAGCAATTCTTCCCGGTTGTATCCCGTCATGCGGCATGCCGCGGGATTTACCTCGATGTAGCGCCCGTGTGCGTCGAGCACGAATATGCCGATCGGCGAATGCTCGACGTAGGTCCTGTAG
>CALMJO010000296.1 GCA_937864375.1 uncultured Spirochaetota bacterium | reverse complement strand
CAGCTTCAAGAAGGAGCTTGCTTCCGGGAAGCGGGGTTATGTCCGGGAACTCTTCCCCGGAAAGAGGACACGGATTCCTAAATAGACCAGCTGCCGGATTATCCTTTTCCCGAAAAATACGCCTCGATCGATTCAAGGGCGCCCCCGGCCGCGGAGTAGGCTTTTTCGGTATCTTCCTGCGAGGGATCGCCGTAAGGCAGCAGCCCGTCCTCCGTGGGATACCTGCCCTTGTAGACGCTGTTCAGCAACACGATGTCGGCCGACGGTATTTCTACGGTTATTCCAAGGCCCTTGACGGTGTTCATCAATCCCACGATATCATGGATCCTTTCCGGTTTGTTTCCGGATTCGATAATAATCGACTTAAGCGCTTTTTCGACGCATTGCTGACTGTGGTAGCAGGACGCGCGGTATTTCCCGTGTTTCAGAAGCACGCCGGCCGACTCGCACTCGTCACGCGCGTCTTTAATCCAGCTTTCAGTCGGTTTCTTCATGTACAATACCTTCCCCGTCTCCATGATTTCTTCGACAAAGGGGCTTCCGATGGAATACAGATACCGGACTTCCTCGGGCGTATACACAAAGAGATCAACGGGGAGCATCCGGTCCATGAGCCGGGACTCCAGGTCCATCCGCCGGTCAAGAGGGCGTTCCGTTGAATCCTTGAGGATGAGCAGATCGACGTCGCTGCCGGCGTCCCCCGTTCCGTGAGCGCGCGATCCGAAGAGGATAATGCGGTCTGGGTCGTATGTCTCGACAATCCGCGCGGTGATATCTTCAATGGTAGTCAGCATATTAAATGAATACAGCGGGCGGCGACGCGTGTCAAGGATGTTTCCGGCCGTCTCCGGATGATGTTAACACTGAGAGCGCAGAGGATGGGGAGATGGATGAGATGGACGAGATAATGGATTTCATGGGGGTGCAATAAACATTGTGTAAATGGCCATGCTAAAACAGGGAAAAACTCCTGGCCGCGAGAGAAGAAGAACTTGAAAAACTGCTGGATAGTATCGATTTTAAGAATCTCACCGCCAGGCAGATCGCCCCGAAGGACGGGATTCTTATAATACTCACCAGGCGAATCGGAAATATTAAAGCCTCACTCCGGGGGCGTTTTACTGAGGAGCGTTGACCTTTCCGTGGGGGACGCTTCCGATATCAGCCGTTATGTCCGGGACGCTATTATTGTATAGGGGGCGCAAATTCGTAAACAATGAAGAATACCAACCGGATTCAGAAGGGAACCCGGCGTACAGGGTTCCCTTCACTGGAATGAACATCCGTCCCGGCGGTAGCCGGATTAATTCTTCTTCGTCAGCGTCATCGACTCACCCGCGGCATCGCTCAAGGTCACGTTTCCGCCCAGTGAAGGCCGCTTGATTTCAAACACGTTGCCGTTGCGGTCCTTGAACCTGTAGACCCAGCCTTTTTCATCGCCGAGGTACTGGGCTTCCACGATCGCGTACTCGATCCATTTAGCGCCGTTCGAGAGATAAATGTGCTGCAGCTGGTCATTGATGTCGAACTTCAGCATGATGTTGAGCTTGTGGCTCGTGTACATGCAATCCACTGCCGGGTTGAATTCCTGGGCGGATGCGGCCAGTGAAACGGCCATGATTCCCGTCAATGCGATCGCAAAAAGCAGTTTTTTCATGGGTTCCATCCTTCATTGATAGTGTGATGTGCGACAGGACTCATGCCGCCGGCATAAATGAGGCGCACGAAGGCACCTTTCGCAAAATCCTGCGAACGCTAGCTTTCATGCCGAATACTGTCAAGCGAATATGGCCAGCCCCCCGTGGAGCCGCATCTCATCGCGCATCCTGCCCCGCGTAAATTTTAAGCCCTCTGCCGGCGGCTTTCTGTCGGGAGGCGTGATCTTTTTTGAGGAGCACACTTCCGGGAAGGAGGACACAGTCTCCCCTGAAGTTAATTCAGGTGTCCTGACCGGCGGAAATTTCGGCAAGAAAACCGGTAAAGCGTTTTAAATCCTCCAGGATCATTGGATGAACCTGACGCAATTTTACTACCAGGAAATCGATGCGGTCCCAATCAAATTCCAGGCGGTAATAATATCGTTTGAAGTGTCGAAATCGAAGAAGCTCATCCATGATGGAGGCTGTTTGCGGAGAAAGTACGGCAATCCTGACCGTATCGATGGCTATGCTCATTTTATGCAGCAGATCCGAGTGCCAGTGTTCTTTGCTGAGGTTGTTTTCAAAAAACTGGGATACCCGGAAAAACCCCGTTTCCAGGCAGGTGTAATAATTTTCCGCTATCCCCGCGATTATTAAAGCGGAACTTTGATTTCTTCCTAGCTTCGGAACGTCTTCTTCCAGGGCTTTAATGAAAAAAGTGTAAATTCCCTGAAGCACGGCGAGATTGTCATCGAGTTCGCTTTTTAATACCAGCGGGTCAAGGGCGCTCATAGACAAGTCTTCCTTTTCTGCGGATTGATTCGGCATGAAGAGGGTGTACTTTTTCCAGGGCTACCAGGTCCAGGGGAAACTCCGTCATCCGGTACGCCCTGGCTTCGAGTTCGGACAGCGTGCCTATTTCGGTAATACCCTCCATCGCAATATCGATGTCGGAATAATCGCGAAATTCGTCTTTAGTAAGAATGGATCCCCACTGGTATATACGGAGAGGGTTATAGTCGCGAACGATCATATCGATAATTGCCCTGGCATCTTCAACGGCCCTGTCCCTGATTTTCCGGTTTTTTTCCCGTAATGCCTCGCGTTTGTTGGCAAGGAATTCTCTTGCTCCCCTGATATACGCTTCACGATCCGGTGCGCCGCCAGTCTGTGACATCCCTGGTTTTCCTGTCTGCCTCATTTTTAGTTCCCTTTGCAGTTGATGTTACCCCGCATCTCAGGAAGAAGTCAACCATCTTTAATATTCAGGAGACCGAGTCCCCTCCTTGATGTAATTTCACTTTATTTTCCACCATTCCCTCCCCTTTCCCTCAAGCGGAGCATTTTATCATTAACGGAAAACACCTTGACAAAACACATCCCCTGCATAATAATGACTACCATGGTAGTCAATAAAACATTTGAGCGTCTCATGGAGATCGGGTTCACGGAATACGAGGCGCGCGCCTACGTGGCCCTCATCCAGGCGAACCCGGCGACCGCCTACGAGGTGGCCAGGGTGTCGGGCGTTCCCTCCTCCAAGATCTACGAGGTGCTTTCCCGGCTCCAGGAAAGGGACGCGGTCTCGGTGGCCGACGAGGGAGGGAAGCGCCGCTATGTGCCCCGCGGTGCGGACGACCTGGTCGAGGGTGCGCGCGCGCGGATGAGTGCGACGCTGGACGGTCTCAAGCGCGACCTGGCGCGGGTGAGCCCTTCCGGCGACGTTTCATTCATATGGAACATCGGGGAGTACGAGGCGCTCGCCGAACGCGCGCTTCGCCTGGCCGCGGGAGCGCAGAGGACTCTGCTCGTTTCGGGCTGGGAGCAGGAGATAATGCTCCTGTCGGAAACGCTGCGCGAGAGGGAAGAGCACGGTGTCCGGATCGCGGTGGTGCATTTTGGAAAGGCCGGTGAGCTGGCGGGCGCGGTGTTCGAGCACCCGATCGAGGACACGATCCAGCAGGAAAAGGGGGGGCGCACCCTGGTGGTGGTCGCGGACGCGCGCGAGGCCCTCATGGCGACGGTGTTCGAATCGGACCGCGTCGAGGGCGCATGGAGCCTCAACGTGGGCTTCGTGACCCTCGCGGAAGATTACATAAAGCACGACATCTACATCATGAAGATTGTCAGGAGGTTCAACCGCATGCTCAGGAAGCGCTTTGGCGCGGGGTATGCGATGCTCAGGGACGTGTACAGCGACAGGGAGGCAAAATGAAAATATACATCGACGGAACGTATTATGAAAGGGAAAACGCGAAGATCTCGGTATATGACCACGGGCTTTTATACGGCGACGGGATCTTCGAGGGGATCCGCATTTACGGCGGGAAAATATTCAGGCTGAGGGAGCACCTCCAGCGCCTCTATTCCAGCGCGCAGGCGCTCGCGCTCACCATTCCCCTGACTATGGATCAAATGGAAACGGCGGTCCGGGAAGCGGTGAGGGTGAACGGGCGCACCGAGGGATATATCCGCCTGGTGGTGACGCGCGGCGTGGGAAACCTCGGGATAAATCCCATGCAGTGCGTGCGTGCGAGCGTGATCATCATCGCGGACGATATCCAGCTCTACCCGGAGGAGATGTACGCGAAGGGAATACCCGTCATAACATCATCGGTGCGACGGATGCCGTGCGATTCGCTCGATCCGCGCATCAAGTCCCTCAACTACCTGAACAACATCATGGCCAAGCTCGAGGCGCTGCGCGCGGGATGCCTGGAGGCGGTCATGCTGAACCGCGACGGGCTCGTCGCGGAATGCACCGCCGACAATATTTTCATCGTGACGGGCGGCAGGCTCCTCACGCCATCCCCGCTGCAGGGGGCGCTCGCGGGGATAACCAGGAACGTGGTCCTCGCTCTCGCCGGCGAGCATGGTATTCCCGCGTGCGAATCGGCACTCGCGCCGTATGATCTCTATACGGCGAACGAGTGCTTCATCACCGGGACGGGCGCCGAGATCATGCCGGTGACCGCGATCGACGGCAGAACGATCGGGACCGGCCGGCCCGGCGAGATCACCCTCAGGCTCAGGAACGCGTTTCACGCCATGGCCGTCTCGGAATAGAAGCGTCCATGCCTGGCCGGAAAGGGGTCCTTGCCGGGGAATCCGCCCCGGCCGTCTCATATCCCATCCGCCGGAGCAGCGCTATTCCCCGGGTTTTTATTCTTGTGTGTGTTTTATAGCGTGTTATACTTCCAGTATGATAATTGTCCGAGCTCATGACGGCGACGGATGCCCGTCTGCCCGGGGCCGGACATTGTGAAATCACCGCGTGAAATCTGGAGGGCTCTCTCCGCGCCGCTGGCGGGCGACCCCGATGACGAACGGCGCGAGTACATCACGAGGGTCGTGCTGCTCGTAATGGGGTCGATTTCATTCGTTTTATCGTAATCTCCCTCCTGGGCTATTTCATTTCCTCCGTCCCGTCCGATACCCTGGCGGGATTCATGGCGTTGTCGTCCCTCACCCTGTCCGGCATCTTCTTCTGCATGCGTGGACGCTGGAGAATGGCCCGTTACATTCCCATTTTCATCATCTACCTGGGAGCGGCATACGGCAACTACGTGGGCGGCATGGGCGCCCCGGCCATGCTCATGTACGTGCTGGCGATCCTTCTCGCCGCCATGGTCCTCAATCGCGCGGGGCAGGCCGTCGTGGCCGGGCTTTCGCTGGCCTCCTACCTCCTGGTCGCCTGCCTGAAAACGTGCGGGTACGAGGTCTACACCGCGCCGGGCGCGCGGGAGGGAATCGACGCATTTCGCGAGCACAGCGAAAAGATCGACCTGGTGCTGCTGGACCTTTCGCTGCCCGGCATGACCGGCTTCGAGATTTTCGAGGAGCTCAAGGCCATCGATCCGGGCGTGTGCGCGCTGTTATGCTCGGGCTTCGCCGAGGACGATCGCATCGCCGCGGCGCGGCACGCGGGGGCCGCCGGTTTCATACATAAACCGTATGACGCGAAAACGCTCCTGGAATCGGTGAGCGAGTGTGTAATGAACAGCAAGGGCGGGGTCCCGTAGACGCTCCCGAACGAATCGTTCAGAAAATATGGTAGGTGCGGAAGAGGAATCCGGTCCTGATGACATAGCCGTAAAGGTGGTCGGCCACCCCTTCTGAGCTTTCGCTCGAAAAGGTGGTGAGGTTGTATTCGCCTATTGCCGCCACGAAGAAGTCAACGAAGCGAAAGAACGCTATCTTGAGATCCACTCCGCCGGCGACGCCCAGCTGCTGGTAGTTCAGGAACTTGAGCACGTCGAAATCCATGTTCGGTCCCGGTTGGGCAATTGTGTACCGGCTTGAGGTCATGAGCGTGAACTGGATTCCCGCGAGGAAGTCCAGGGTGAAACGCCATGCGTGAAAGGGAAAAACGGCGAGCACCGGTATCGCAAGGCCCGTTCCTTCCGATGTGACCTTTGCGCCCGGCATGGAGTCGAACCTCATTCTTTCGCGCAGATACCAGACGCCGCTGTGCAGCCCCATGTGCTCCGAAATCATTCCCTCGAAGATGAGTCCGCCGGTGTACATTTCGCTTCCGGTGACCTTCCCCGGGCCGCTTGAGCTCCCGTTGTGCAGGCTGTGCCAGCCGTACCCGCCGCCGAACCCGAACGACACGCGCGGCACGGAGCCGGGATTGTAGCCTTCCGGGGATTCCGCGCGGACGGGAGCGGCCGCGAGGAGCGCGGCGGCCAGTACGACCGGAATTATGGGTGCGATGCGCATGGGGCCCCTATTTTTCCGACATGATGCATGTGCCGTTGAAGATTGCGCCCTTTTCGATGTTGAGCTCGGGCGTGATGAGGTCGCTGTTGGTCACGCTCTTGTTGAACAGCTCGATGCGCTGGGCCGCCTTGATCTTGCCGTTGGAGCGCCCGTTCACGGAAACGACGCCGGCCTTGATTTCCGCGCTCACGGTGGCCTCCTGGCCGATTATCAGGTGTCCCTTGGATTCGATCTTTCCCTCGAAAAAGCCCTTGAGCTTGAGGGAGTTCTTAAACACGAGCCTGCCGCGCAGTTCAATGTCGTCGCCCACGACCGTGCTAATCTTGTTTTCGTCCTCGACTATTTCCTTGATCTCCGCCATCGGTCCATGCCCCCGCGAGTAGTGTCACTGGCTATTATAGAATAAAAAATACCGTGCGCTGTCAATTCCTTTTCGGACGGAGGCGGGGGCCGAATCGCCTCCGGGCCGGGGATGAAAAATTATTGCGTTTAGCGGGCCCGTATGAGTTATGGACAAATCCGCGCCGCTCGCCGCGGGGCGTGAAGGAGGTCATGAGCGTGAACTGGATCCCCGCGAGAAAATCCAGGGTGAAGCGCCACGCGTGGAAGGGGAAAACGGCGAGCACGGGAATGGCGAGGCCCGTGGCGTCGTCCGTAACACGCATGCCGCCCGTCGATTCGAACTTCATGCTCTCGCGCAGGTACCAGATGCCGCTGTGCAGCCCCATGTGTTCCGAGACCATGCCCTCGAAGATGAGTCCGCCCGTGTACATTTCGCTGCCGGAGATCTTCCCCGGACCGCCCGAGGAGCTCGCGTTGTGG
>CALMJO010000295.1 GCA_937864375.1 uncultured Spirochaetota bacterium | reverse complement strand
CGCGTCGCCCCAGCCCAGGTCGGGCTTGAATTCGAGCTCGAAGTAGAGGAATCCCGACGACGAGTACCAGAGCAGGGCAAGGAAGAAGAGCATGGCCTTGACCCTGTCCAGGCGCATGGTGGCCGTCAGTTTTCCGGTGAACAGTTTGAACAGCGTGATGAACATTGCACCTACTCCCCGCCGTGCGTCCACAGCTTCTGGAGGTCGATCGCGCGTTTCTCGAGCCGGGCGTTGCCCCACAGACCCTTCTTCGCCTCGCGGGCCGTCCGCTGCGCCTTCAGGTACTGGGTGATCCGCGAAAAGGGATACTTGGGAAACGCGAGCGTGAGGCCCTCCAGGATCATGTCCTCGCCAATGTCGACCGAGTTGACGCGGACATACGACAGCAGGCGCTCGCTGGAATCGACCTTGAACTCGTCGAATTCAAGCTCCACCTCGTTGTTGAGGAGCATCTTCTGGAGGTAAAAAAGCGCCGCCTCGCCCGCGCCCTTGTCCATGGGATCGTTGAGCGTCGCGTCGAACGACCATATTCCCAGTATGCGCACCACGAATCTCCTGCCCCCCGTCTCCGCCAGGACCTCGTCGCCGTCTATGATCTTCTTCACCGTGACCTTCTGCCCGGTCTCTATCGCGAGGCCGGAGGCCGACGCGGTGAGGCTTTTCTTTAACCGGGCAATGTCGAGCGTGAAGTAGAGCGAGGCGCCGCAGAGGACGGCCAGGAGAATCCAGAACAGCTTGTCGGCATGGTTGCGCATGAAGGGCCCTCTGTCAATCGTCGCGTGCGGACCGATGCTTGCATGATCGTGCGGTAAGTATACACGGGTGCCGGATTTCGTGAAAGCAAAAAATTACCTGCCGGCTCCGTCCATCCGGCGACCCGCGCCCGGCCGCGGCATCGGCGCCCGCGCCTCCGCGTCAATGTGTTGACAGGGACGGCGCGCCGTGAGACGGATGATGCATGCCGCTCATCCCAGGGAGGTCCGTGAATGGAACTGCGCGTAATGGCCGTGTCGGGAAGCCCCGTGAAGAAGGGAAACGTTGACGCCTACATGAACCATTTGCGCGCGGAATCGGAGAAGGCCGGCGCGCTGTTCGACGCCGTGAAGCTGGCGGAGCTGGACATCCGGGACTGCGTCCATTGCAACTTCTGCCTCCGCAGGCAGGAGCCGGGAAGATACTGTTCCCTAAGAGACGACGCCCAGCCGGTATTCGAAAAGCTCGATGCGGCGGATGTTGTCATACTTTCCAGTCCCGTGTATTTCATGCGCACGAGCGGCCTCATGGCATCGTTCATCGACCGCATGCGCGTGTTCGTGTTCGGAAACCTCGTGGGGGGGAAGCTCAAGAACAAGATAGGCCTGAGCGCCGCGGTCGCATGGGCGCGCCACGGCGGGCTCGAGACCACGCACCTCTCGCACATATACGCCTTTCTCACGCTCGAGATGATCCCCGTGAGCGTCCACCACTGCGTGAGCCCGCTGGGAGCGTCGGCCGTGGCGAGCAAAGACGGGACGGGGCTCTTCGATAAGGAGGTCCGACTGGGCGTGGAGCAGGACGCGGCGGGCCTCCACGCGGCGTCGGCGATGATCGGGCGCGCGCTGGAGCTCGCGGCGATCGTGAAGAGGGGGGCGGCTGCGCGGTAAGGGATCCGTACGATTGACTCTTCGCTCCGCGCGGGGTCACCGGCGATGCCGGGGTTCCATGCAGCTTTAACCTCGTCCTCGCTGTCGCGCCCGAAATATTTCACCCGTCATAATGCTTGACAGAAAATAAATTTCGCGCAGGATTTACACGCCCCTGGGTGCGTTGTAACGAATAAATAGCATCCCGCCGAGCCACTGGAATGAACAAGGACTGTCTCTTATACACATCTCCGAGCCCACGAGACCGTACTAGAT
>CALMJO010000294.1 GCA_937864375.1 uncultured Spirochaetota bacterium | reverse complement strand
CCGTCACACTGGCCGAAAAAATCATGCCTGCCGCCGATCTCTCCGAGCAGATCTCCACCGCCGGCACCGAGGCCTCGGGCACCGGCAATATGAAGTTCGCGCTGAACGGGGCGCTCACCATCGGGACGCTCGACGGCGCGAACGTAGAGATCGCCCAGGAGGTGGGAGACGACAACATTTTCATCTTCGGACTCAAGGCGCACGAGGTTGACGCGCTGTGGGCCTCCGGCTACAACCCGTACGAATGGTACGAGCGGCAGCCGTATCTGAAAGAGGCGGTCGACATGATCGCCGGGTACGGCTTCTCGCCCGGCGAGCCCGGCCTCTTCCGGGTCATCACCGATTCGCTGCTTTCGAAGGACTCCTACCTGCTCCTTGCCGACTTCGAGGCGTACGCCTCGTGCCAGGAGAGGGTCGCCGCCGCGTTCAGGGACCGCGAGGCCTGGGCCCGCATGTCGATCCTGAATGTAGCCCGCATGGGGAAATTCTCCACCGACCGCACGATCGGCGAATACGTGAGGGACATATGGGGGGCGAAACCGGTGCACATCACGATGCCGTAGGGCCGATTCGCAGGCAAGGCCGGTTCGGGAACCGGCCCTACGGGGAACGGCCCCCGCGCGGTAAACGCGTGTCCTCGATACCAAAACGTCCACTTGCAATGTCTTCGTCAATGCGCGCGCGCAATGCGCGCTCCGTAATTCCCAGCTTTTCCGCCTGCACGTGCCCATACGAGGCCTCGCGCGCGTTTCTGAGCATTCTATACGTAAATCGAAGCGCGCCTTTTTCCTGCGTCACCTCCGGCGCGAGGTTTATTCCGCCGGGAATTTCTCCCCGCCCTGCGGCATCGGCTACCTCGTGCTTGTGCGTGGCGCACCACGCGGCGGTGCCCTTTTCTCCAAGATGGCGCAGCACCGTGAGGGTTCTCTCAACCGACTCCGCATGATCGGTCCCCGACGCGAACTCGTCGAAGAGGACGATCGAGAAGGGCGTCGCTCCCGCGCCCTCTTCCGGGGCAAGGAAGTCCTTCGCGCGTGAAAGCTCCGCCAGGTACTGGCCCTCGCCGGGAGCGGACGTCCCGCTCCCGGGGAACGAGGTGAAGATTCCGTCCGCCACGGCGAGGGAGGCGTTTCGCGCGGGAAGAAGCATGCCCGTCTGCGCCATCCAGTACATCTGCCCCACCTGGCGCAGAAAGGTGGTCTTCCCGCCGTTGTTGGGGCCGGTAATTACAAAAAGGTTTTCCTCGCGGTCATGCAGTATATCGTTAGGCGCTATGCTTCCGGCGACCGATTGCATGAGAAGTGCGACGCTGCGTGACTCATCGATGCGCGCCCTCCGCTGCCGTGCTTCGGAGATCTGCGGCTTGACCGAATCGACGCCCTTTTCCTTCCACGCGCGGTGCAGGGATGCCGCTCCCGCTACGAAGGCGAGAGTCCCGGCCATGTCGCCCGTTTCCACCGCCGGGAGCGATCTGTCGGCCGAACCGTTTATCGCCTGGACCAGGCCTTTTGCCAGCGCAATGATGTCCGCGGAATGGGCTCTCACGAGCCGCTCCGCCCCCACCGGCGTCCTTGACAGGATACCCCTTGCGGCCGAGATGTTTTTTCCCGGGCGCGCGCACTTCTTGTGGATCTCGCCGGGATCCCTGATGAATCCGTGAGTCCATTCGGTGCAGATTCGTTTTGCCGCATCCGCCAG
>CALMJO010000293.1 GCA_937864375.1 uncultured Spirochaetota bacterium | reverse complement strand
CCTTCACGTTGGACATCTCGAGGAAGCCCTGGTGGGTCTTCGCCATGCCGTTCACTCCCGGCTGCCCGGGAATCTCCTCACCGGAGGCGGGCGTCGTCTTGAAAAGGTTCCCGCCTATGCTCTGGAGTCCCGCGGGGTTCACGAAGCGGAAGATCTCCAGGCGCCCCACCTCAGTGGGATCCTCCTCTCCCACGAGCTTCACGGTCACGCGGCCGTCCTGGCTGATGGCGAGCGTGTCCATGATGAAGTTCTCGGGAAGGGTCACCGGCGGCTCCAGGAGATAGCCGTTGGAGGTCACCAGCTGGCGGTTGGAATCGATCTTGAAGGAACCGTCGCGCGTGTAGGCCGAGGTACCGTCGTACAGGAGGATCTTGAAGAAGCCCTCGCCCTCGAGGGCCAGGTCGGTCTTGTTTTCGGTCGACTGGAGGCTCCCCTGGGAGAACATCTTCTGGGTGGCCGACGTCTTCACGCCGTGGCCCACCTGGATTCCCGTGGGCACCTCGGTGAACTCGGTGGCGGGCGTGCCGGCCATGAGCACCGTCTGGTAGATGAGGTCCTCGAACTCGGACCTCATGCGCTTGAAGCCGTAGGTGTTGACGTTGGACAGGTTGTTGGAAATCGTATCGATATTGAATTGCTGGCTCACCATTCCCGACGCCGCGGTCCACAATGATCTCATCATACACGCCACCTCACGTTCGTATAGTGTCCGGGTACACCACCGGCATATCTACTTCTCTAATTTTCGGCCTCCCATTAATGTACCAAAATTAAAATATTGACATGCCGGCAAAAAAGTACTACCCTTCCGCCCAGGCGGGTTGATTCGGAGCCCGCGCGCCTGGTACGGGCAGATCGAAGGTCATCAGGCGAGCCGGATGCCCGCGTTTGGAGTTTGGGAGGGGATCCGATATCACGAGAAAGAGGTATTGCTATGACGTGGAAGAGGATCGTGGCGTTGTGCGCGGTGGCGGCGTTTATTACCGCCTGCGGCTCAGGCCAGAAGCCAGGCGGCGGACAGAAGGACGGAATCATCACCGAAAAATGGGATGATGGATCTCCCAAGGGCACCGGAAACGTGAAGGACGGCCAGAAAACGGGGAAATGGACGCTCTATCACATGGCGTCGGGCGGCAAGCTCAAGCTCGGAGAGGGCGGATATAAGGACGACAAGCAGGAAGGCAAGTGGATCTTCTACCATAAAAACAGCCAGGTAAGCACCCTGGGCGAATTCGAGGAAGGCCAGAAGAAGGGCAAGTGGCAGGGATTCTACGACAACGGCGACCCGGAATGGGAAGCCACCTATGTCGTCAAGGAAAAAGAAGAATCCGGCTTCAAGATGAAGATCGGCGGGATCGAGGGTCTCAAGACCACCTTCTACAAGGGCAAAAAGGTGTGGAAGGAGGAGGAGTACAAGGACGGCCTCAAGGACGGGAAGTCCCAGGAATACTTCGAGAGCGGAAAGCTCAAGGAAATCACCCAGTACAAGGAAGACGAGAAGGACGGCGGCTCCATGGAATGGTTCGAGGGCGGCGCGAAGAAGGCCGAAGGCACCTGGACCAGGAAGGAGCGGACGGGCGCATGGCGCTTCTTCCACGATAACGGTCAGCTCGCAGTGGACGGCGCGTTCGCCGCGAACAAGCAGGACGGGTTCTGGCAGTTCTATTCCCGCGACGGCCAGCTCATGAAGAACGGGCGCTACAAGGAGGGCAAGGAGGATGGTCCCTGGGCCTTCATGGAGGCGTCCGGCCAGAAGCAGATGGACCTCTTCGTCGCGGGCGGCATGGTCGTCGAGGGCGTGAACAAGGTGTACGAAAACGGCGCGCTCACGGGCGAGGGCGGACTTTCGGGCCTGCCCAAGGCGTTCTTCCAGCCGCTCAAGAACGGGGCGCCCGCGGGCGAAATCATGGAAGCCGGCGACGCCCTGCCCGACGACGCCAAGGCGGGCCTCAGCTTCAAGTGGACCGGAAAGTGGAAGATGCTCAAGAAGAACGGGAAGTGGTCCGACTACTACCCCGGCGGATTCACGAAGCGCTCCGAAGCAACTTACATGATTGATAAACTAAATGGTAAGTACAAGGAGTACTACGAGACAGGACAAGTTAAAGCTGAGGGTGAATACATGAATGCTAAGATGAATGGGAAGTGGACGTTCTACAACCAAGACGGCTCCGTGAACAACGAAAAATCAGGAAATTACATGCTCGATAAAAAGCGGTAATTTGAATTAATTCTAACAACAAGGCCCCGCCGTAAGACGGGGCTTTTTTTGTCCTGCTCGACTTATCGCTAAAATTAAGAGGATCTCAGTCCATGAAATCGTCCCGCGCGATCATGGGATAATGTTTCCTGTTGAGGGTCCAGAGCCTGAGATCGTGCAGCTTCGCGCACGCGGCGATGAGCGCATCGGCGAGCGTAACGCCATGTGATTTGCCGTAGCGATTCAAGTATTCACCTGCAAGCTCCCCTGTCCTGGCATCTATCGCGATGCAGGGAATGGAGTCAAGAAATAGCGAGGTGTCGGTCCTCTCTTTTTGCTTCAATCCTGCGAAAATCTCCGAGATCTGGATGGGAGAGATAAAAAGCCTTTCTTCGAAGTCACCGATGAACGTTTCCATTTTTGCACGTATATCATCACGACCCCGCAGGATCCATATCAGGATGTCGGTGTCGACCAGGATCACCGGGAGCGGTCCTTTCTAAGATTCCTGACATACTCGTCAATGTCAAAGCGCCTGCTTTTCCATATGCCGCTTACGGCGTTCATCCTCCTTAGGGTACTATTCGCGTCGAACCGCTGCTTTTCCCGGATGGATTCCCGGATGATATCGGACATGGACCGGTGCAGCAGGACGCTTTCCTTCTCGAGGAAAGAAACGGTATCTTCATCCAGGTATATTTGCGTCCTTTTCATATAAATGGCCCCGACGTGATGTATGTATACATTATAGTGCAATCCGGCGCCGGCGTCAACAGGTTTTCCGCATTCCCGCGCCGCCTAAGCCTCCACGGCCTGCCCGGATTCCCTGAGGAGCTCCTCCGCGTTCCCGTCGCTCTCCGCCAGCTGGCTTCGCGCGGTGCCCGCGATGTTTTCCGACGAGCCCCTGAGCTCCTCCACGGTCGCGGAAATCTCCCCGAAGGTGGACGCCCGGCTCTGGATCTGCTCATTGAAGTCGGCGATGACCTGTTTCTGGGTGCGCACCTTGGCGAACAGCGCGTCCATCCTGGCCCTGATGCCCTTCACCACTTCGCGCGGGCCGGATGCGAGCCTGATTCCCGCCCATGCTTTTTGTGTACACCCGAAAAGAGATCCTGTCAAATTTTTCCCTCGAGAAAACCCCCTCCACGAAGCGCCTGAATGACAACAAATTGTGTTTTACAAAATCCGCGTCCTGCCGCAGTGCTGTCCCCCTGCCCGCGTTTCCCCCCGCGAGGCGCGCCTTCGTGCGGTGCGCGAAAAGGATCGGGGGGGGGCCGAATCGCATGCGGGCGGGAATCGACACCCTGCTGGAGGCAGCGCATTGAAAATAGCACTCATGGGACCGCCCGCGTGCGGTAAAGGGACACAGGCCAGGCGGCTCAGGGAAAAATACGGCCTCCCGCACATCTCGTCGGGCGACATCCTCCGCGACGAGGTCGCGCGCGGCACCGACTTTGGCATCCAGGTCAAACAGTACATGGACCGCGGCGAGATCGGGCCGGCCACGCTCATCACGGAAATGGTGCTCGCGCACCTCCACTCGCACTGCCCCGGCGGCTTCATCCTGGACGGATTTCCCCGCACCGTGTTCCAGGCGTGGGAGCTCATGAAGGAGCATGACCTGGACGCCGTCTACCTCGTGGACGTGAGCGAGGACGAGGTGCTGCGCCGCATCACCGGGAGGCGCACCTGCCAGGGGTGCGGGAACATCTACAGCATCCACCGCGACGCCCCGGCGTCCGGCCTGTGCGCGTCGTGCGGCGGGAAGCTCGTCCAGCGCGACGACGACAACGAGGAGACCGCGCGCAACCGCCTGGCCGTCTATACGCGCGAAACGGCGCCGGTTGCCGGGTTCTACCGGGACCGCGGACTGCTGAAGAGCATCCCCGGCGCCCGCAGCCCGGAGGAAATCTTCGCGGATATCACGGCGCAGCTCGGCTGAGGAACGCTTCAAGGCGATCACGCGGGTTGCATGGCCGTCGCGAACTACCTCTACCCGTCATTCCAGGAAATAGGTCGGCCCCATGCCCCTGTGTTTTCCAGGACAAATACGTACCCTGACACTCGTGCCAGAGCTCCCGGGGCGGTGGAAAAAATCGTCTTTTCCCCGTGTTAGTACTTGCCAATATGCCGTATGGTCTGGTATTCTTCCCAAACGTGCGGGAAGCAAGGCTTTGACCCGCGTCCAAACCGATCCAGCATTCTCATGGAGGCCAGGCAATAAGAGCATATTCGCCACCACCCGCCATTTGCATGCCTCCATCCGGGGACGTGCGTCAAGGCCGCCCTGCGATTGCGCGAGGGCGCCTTTTCCATAAAAGCATTCATAATTATTCATGCCTCATGCCGGGAAGCGGCCCGCGCGCCTTTCGTCGCGGCCTGCAGTACTTGCACTTAATCGTGTGCGTCACGCACACTCTAAATATTATCACAAAAATTAAATCACCCGCGGGTGCTTTAATGAAGGAGACACATTGAGACCAAACTACTACAGCAGCGAAAAGCGGCGCAAGGAGCTGGAAAAGAAGAAAAAGAAGGAAGAAAAGCGCCAGAAGAAGGCCGAACGGGCAAGCCAGGCGGAACACGGAGAGGCTATCGAGGGTGAAGCCGGCCAGGTTGACGCCGCCAACCCTGAAGCCGGGGCAGGCGCCCCCGGGGAGAGCACGCACCAGGAATAAAGCTCATAAGAGGACCGGGACCATCCCGGTCCTTATGTTTTTCCAGGACTTGCGCACCTCTCGGGACCTGGACCTGAAATCCCCCCCCCCACATACCGTCGAGAACCAGCAAAAAGCCAATTTCATAAATATTTCTTTAATATATGCATATTTATAA
>CALMJO010000292.1 GCA_937864375.1 uncultured Spirochaetota bacterium | reverse complement strand
CGGAGAGCGCCGACATCACGAGCGCCCGCGCGGGCGACGCCTGCCCCAAATGCGGCGGCGCGATGATCGAGAAAAAGGGGATCGAGGTGGGGCACATCTTCAAGCTTGGCTACAAGTACACGAAATCCATGGGCCTCACGGTGCTCGACGAGCACGGGAAGGCGGTGCATCCCATCATGGGCTGCTACGGGATAGGCGTGAACCGCACGATGGCCGCGATCGTGGAACAGCACTACGACGAGAAGGGCATCATCTGGCCCATGACCGTCGCGCCCTTCCAGGTTCACCTGGTGGGAATCTCCAAGACCGCGGACGAGGCGAAGGCTGTGGACGAGATCTACGACATGATGTGCCACGCGGGGCTGGAAGTACTCTACGACGACCGGAAGGCCAGTCCCGGCGTGAAGTTCGCGGACGCCGACCTCATAGGCATACCCATCCGCGTGACGGCGGGGAAGGGCTTCTTCCAGAGCGGCGAGGTCGAGGTGAAGCTGCGCCGCGCCCCCGAGGTCACGAAGGTGCCTGCCGCCGAGCTCGTGACGAAGCTGCATTCCCTGATCGAAGAGGAGTGCTGCCGCTTCTGCTAGGCGCCCCCGCAACCCCGGAGGGGGCAAGCATAACTGTGCAAATGACAAGCTTGTCGGTGAAAAGCTCATTTCGACAGGCCTGTAGTGAGCCCGTCGAACTGCTCAACGAGCGACGGGATGCCGGAAGTCGCCCCCTGAGGTTCTCGAAGGGGGCCAAAAAACCGGGGAGTTGGTGTTATGAACCTGTCGGTGAGAGGCTCGTTTCGACGAGCTCAACGAGCAACTGGTCGCCCCCTGAGGCCCTCGAAGGGAGGCCGGAGTACTGAGGAGTTTGTGATACAAGCCTGTCGGTGAGAGGCTCATTTCGACGAGCTCAACGAGCAACTGGTCGCCCCCTGAGGCCCTCGAAGGGAGGCCGGAGTACCGGGAAGTTTGTGTTACAAGCTTGTCGGTGAAAGGCTCATTTCGACAGGCCCTTCGACAGGCTCAGGACGGGCCTGTGGTGAGCTTGTCGAACCGCTCAACGAGCAACCAGTCCCCTCCCTTCCTACTGCCGCGCGATCTCCCTGTGGTACTCCTGGAGCGACTTGACCTCTCCCGCGCCCCTGAGGCGCGCCTCGATCCCCTTGGTCGTGGCGACCGCGGCCGTGATGGTGGTTATGTAGGGAATCTTGTACTTGATCGCCGCTTTGCGGATGAAGGAGTCGTCGATGTTGCTCTGCTTGCCCATGGGCGTGTTGACGATGAGCCTGATCTCCCCGTTCTTGAGCCGGTCGATGATGTCCGGGCGCCCCTGATTCATCTTGGATACGAGCCTGGATTCGATGCCGTTCTTCGTGAAGTACGCGTGGGTACCCTCGGTCGCCATTACGCTGAATCCCAGGCGCGAGATCTCCCGCGCGACGTAGGCGGCCTGGGGCTTGTCGTTGTCGCTCACCGTCATGAGCACCGCCCCAGCGAAGGGAAGGGTCTGCTTGGCCGCCTCCTGCGCCTTGAAATACGAGAGGCCGAACGACGGGGCCAGTCCCAGCACCTCGCCCGTTGAGCGCATCTCGGGGCCCAGGACCGGGTCCACCTCCGGGAACATGTTGAAGGGGAACACCGACTCCTTCACGCCAAAGTGCGGCACGGGCGCATTTTTTAAAGACAGGTCGGCGAGCTTCGCCCCCATTATGAGGCGCGTCGCGAGGCGCGCCATCTGGATGTTGCACACTTTTGAGACGAGCGGGACCGTGCGCGAGGCGCGCGGGTTCGCCTCCAGGATGTAGACCGTGTCCTGGTAGATCGCGTACTGGATGTTCATGAGGCCCACGACGTCGAGCTTCACGGCGATGCGCTGCGTGTAGTCCCTGATCGTTTCAATGTGCTTGAGCGGGATGCTTATGGGCGGGATCACGCAGGCCGAGTCGCCGGAGTGCACGCCCGCGAGCTCGATGTGCTCCATCACCGCGGGCACGAAGGCGTCCTTGCCGTCGCACAGCGCGTCGGCCTCGGCCTCGATCGCGTTGTCCAGGAACTTCTCGATGAGTATGGGGCGCTCCGGGGAGACGTCCACCGCGGCCTGCATGTAGCGCGTGAGCATCTCGCTGTTGTGGACGATCTCCATCGCCCGGCCGCCCAGTACGTACGAGGGACGCACGATGAGGGGGTAGCCGATTTTTTCCGCCACGAGGAGCGCTTCGGCCACGGTGCTCGCCATCCCCGAATCGGGCTGCGGAATTCCCAGGTCGCGCATCATCTGCCGGAAGCGGTCGCGGTCCTCGGCGAGGTCGATCGATTCGGGAGTGGTGCCCATGACCGTGACGCCGGCCTTCTTGATCTGTCCCGCGATGTTGAGCGGGGTCTGGCCGCCGAACTGGATGATCACGCCCTCCGGCTTCTCCTTATTATATATGGAAAGCACGTCCTCCACGGTCAGGGGCTCGAAGTAGAGCTTGTCCGAGGTGTCGAAGTCGGTGGAGACGGTCTCCGGGTTGCAGTTGACCATGATCGTCTCATAGCCCAGGTCCCGGAGCTCGAAGGCGGTGTGGACGCAGCAATAGTCGAACTCGATCCCCTGGCCTATCCTGTTGGGCCCGCCGCCGAGCACCATGATCTTCTTCCTGGAAGAGACCGGCACCTCGTCCGCAGCGTTGTAGGTGGAATAGTAATAGGCGGCGTTCTCGACACCGCTCACGGGCACCGCGTGCCAGGCCTCGGTCGCGCCCGCCGCCTCGCGCTGGGAGCGGATGTCCTCCTCGCGCGCGCCGGTGATCTTCGCAAGGTAGATGTCGGCGAATCCGTCCTTCTTCGCCTGGACGAGGAGATCCGACGGGATGGTGCGTCCCCTGAACGCGAGGACCTTGTCCTCGAGCTCGACGAGCTCCTTCATCTGCGTGATGAACCAGGGCTTGATGTGCGTGCGCTGGTAGAGCGCGTCCACGGGTGCCCCCTTCCTGAGCGCCTCGTACATGATGAACTGGCGCTGGCTGGTGGCGGTGGAGGCCAGGGCCAGGAGCTCGTCCAGCGTCTTCGTATTGTAGTCGTTCGCGAAGCCAAGACCGTGCCGCCCGTTCTCCATGGAGCGGATGGCCTTCTGGAAGGCTTCTTTATAATTTTTCCCGATGCTCATGGCCTCGCCCACGGCGCGCATCTGCGTGCCCAGCTCGTCCTTCACTCCCTGGAACTTTTCGAATCCCCAGCGCGCGAACTTCACGACCACGTAGTCGCCCGACGGGGTGTACTTTTCCAGCGTGCCGTCGCGCCAGTAGGGGATTTCGTCGAGCGTAAGGCCCGCCGCGAGCATGGAAGAGACAAGCGCGATGGGGAAGCCCGTCGCCTTGGACGCGAGCGCCGAAGAGCGCGAGGTGCGCGGATTGATCTCGATCACCACGACCCTGCCGGTGCGCGGGTCGTGCGCGAACTGGATGTTGGTGCCGCCTATGACGTTGATCGCCTCGACGATGCGGTAGGAGTACTCCTGCAGGCGCGCCTGGAGTTCCGGGCTGATGGTGAGCATGGGCGCCACGCAGAAGGAATCGCCCGTGTGGATGCCCATCGCGTCGACGTTCTCGATGAAACAGACCGTGATGATCTGGTTCTTCGCGTCGCGCACTACCTCGAGCTCGAGCTCCTCCCAGCCGAGCACCGATTCCTCGATGAGGACCTGGTGGACGAGCGACTCCGCGAGCCCGCGCGAGACGATGGTTTTCAAGTCTTCCTGGTTGTAGACGAAGCCGCTTCCGGTGCCGCCCATGGTGTAGGCGGGGCGCGCCACGACGGGGTAGCCCAGGGTTGCCGCGATCTTTTCCGCTTCCTCGACCGAGTACGCGGGTTCGCTCCGCGGGACCTCGAGGCCCAGCTCGTTCATGGTGTTCTTGAAGGCGATGCGGTCC
>CALMJO010000291.1 GCA_937864375.1 uncultured Spirochaetota bacterium | reverse complement strand
GATGGCGTTGGACGTGATTCCCGTCAGCCCCAGGACTCCCATCTCGAGGGCGACCGCCTTCGCGAGGCCTATCACGCCGTGCTTCGATGCCGCATAATCGGAATTTAAAGAAGCCGGAAGCTTGCCCGATATGGAGGAGATCATGATGATCCTGCCGCTTTTCTTCTCCATCATCCCCGGGAGGAACGCTTTTATACAGTAGAACCCCGCATTCAGGTTGACCTCGATGGTCCTGCGCCAGCCCTCGATGGTGGTTCCGGTAACAAAATTCCGCTCGCCCATCACACCCGCGCAGGTGACCATTATGTCCGCTTTCCCGAATTTTTTGACGACTTCGTCGGCCATCTCCTGTACTTTTACCGGATCAGTCACATCAAGCACGTACGCAATCCCTTCTCTGCCCAGGTCTCGAATCTCCCCGGCTACCTTATCCACATCCGCTTTTACATTCGATGCGACCACCACGTGGGCCCCTTCCCGCGCAAACTGCATGCCGATGGCCCTGCCTATACCGGTCCCGCCGCCAGTAACCACGGCAACCTTGTCCTGCAGTCTTTTCATAAAGCCTCCCGTAAATCGAGTTTTGAATACCTGACCACATATTCGCCGTCGTGTCGACCGGGCTGATAAACTCGTACAAAATCTAAGATGGAAAATGCTGATTGCGGCTCCTGAATTCCTTCGGGGTGAGACCGGTGAATTTCTTGAAAGCGGTATTGAACGATGATTTCGAGTTAAATCCAACCCTGAAGCAGACGGCCATGATATTCGCATTGCCGTTTTCTCTTAAAATATTTTGAGCCTCATCGATTCGATAGCGGCTCACATAATCACGAAATTTCGTTCCCAACTGCTCGTTCAGGTATTCCGAAAGCTGATGCCTTGTAATCGATAGTCTGTTTGCAAGTGAAGACAGATTTATCTCGCTATCCCTGTAGGCATGCTCATCTTCCATCAATTCATTGATCCGGCGACTGACAATGTCCTTGTCAACTCCGTTGAGCATGGATCTTTCGTATCGTTTCTTTCTAATCTCTGTTTTCAGCGTGTTGAAAAACTGGGGATATATCCTCATGCCCACAAATAGACAGATTTGCATGACTACATTGAGAAGGCTGCCCACGAGAAAGAGCTCCGGTAGGCCTGCAAGCAGGCTCACCATGTACATGGCAAGCACGACGAGCACCAGCATGGCCAGCAGCCCTATTATGCGGAATTCTTTTTGTAGATTGCGCAGGCCAAGATCAATTTGATAGGCCTTGAGGATGTAAAGGAAGTAGACCAATACGTGCATGGCAACGGCGAAGAGTATCGCCAGGCGGACAGGCTCAAGCGATTTGACGAAGATGAGATTAATAATTTGAAGCTTGAAGGTCGCGGGCTGAGTCTGCAAGACCAGTTCCGCTCCAAGGCACGCCGCGGCAGGAACCAGGTGCAACCATGCCCTGCAACACCCGGGGCTTTCCGGATAAAGCAGTGAATGATAGTAGAACAGGTTGACGGGACCTACAAGCAGTATTGATGAAAAAAAGAACAATATCGAATGAGGATATTCATACTGGAATCCGCTGATAATGAATCCAGTTTCCAGGATAAATATGAAATTAACAAGGCAGAAAGCAAGATGCATGGAAAGAATCTTTCTGGTCAGCAAAATTCTTTCGAGGGCCTGAAGCAGGCAAAGGCCCGATCCAAAGTAAACAACCTGGATACCCAGTGATTCAATCATCACAATTATCGCTCTCCAGACGGGACCTCATTGCTTTCCCGCCTGGATATAACTCATTGCAATTGCCGCGGTTCTTTACCTATTCCTGATCGAGCGGATTTTTCATCCTGTGCAAACCCCGCGCTTTCTTGTCGAACACCGGGAAATAAATTCCATCCCTTCCGGAGACAACCACGGAAATATCATTGATCGAATTCCCGTCGTGCGTCGAATAATAGAGCGGCTTCGCGCAATCGCCGGAGAACGCGATGATTCCGGTCTGCTTTCCAGAGTGCAGCAAAGACTGGGGGAGTCTCAGTAGCAATGGCTTCATCCAGGGATTCGCGTGCAGCCAGTTGATCAATGAAGATCTTTTCTTGAGCATGCCTATCCATATCCTGCCCTTCGAATCCCGGTCCAGGCCATCGGGCATCCCGGGAAGATCTTTCTGAACGATCTGGTCCCGCCCCGCCTTTTCCCCGGAAAGGTTTAGCCTTAAGATCCTGAACTTGACCGTCTCCGTGATCAGGACGGAGCTTTCTCTGTTCCCGGCCCCGTATTCAAGCAAGACGCCATCAACGAATGTGTAACCCTGGCCCACGCAATCCATGGTATTTTCCTCGAGGTTCAGGCACCACAGCAGCCCGTTCTTCCCGAGTGTAATCGCCTCCCCGACGGTGCCTCCGCCCATGGCCGCGCCCTCGTACGCAAACGGCTCGCTGAAATAAATCCGCTTCCCGTCCATGCTGATATCAAGATCGTTGCAGAACATGAGCGGGCGGCTGTTTGAATCGTTCAATTTATCAAGCTGCGTTCGAAACGGGCTTCCGCTCGGATACACCATTCCCTGGTTCCCATCCGGCTTGATATACGATTGGGACAAGATCG
>CALMJO010000290.1 GCA_937864375.1 uncultured Spirochaetota bacterium | reverse complement strand
GTGCGCGTCCTGCTCAGGCCTTCTCGAGGAAGCTTACCCACGACGAGAGCAGCTTTTCGAACTCGGCGATGTCCATTGAAAGGGGGGCGGCGTTCTCGAGCTCGGGAGTGATAAGCGCGCGCACGGGCGTGAGGGTGAGCGTGTGGGCGTTCCCGGTTTCCTCGAAACGCCCGCGCGTCCCGCCGTGAAGCTCCCTTATGGCCGCAAGTATGCGCTTCCCGTACGCGGCGCTCCCCTGCACGTCGGACTCGAGGTAGCAGCCCGCGCGCGCATGGGCCCCGTCGGTCTTCACGTGCGGGGAGCCCTCATTATCGTGGAAGAACTCGAAGGTCATCGCGTCACCGCTCCTCCCTGTAAACCGGGTATGCCGTGTTGATGTCCCCGTTGTCGAGCACGAATCCCTCGATGTTGAATCCCCTCCCGGAGGGCCCCACGAACTTGTACGCCTTGAAGTAGGTCTTGTTGTTGAACGCGTGCAGGATCGCGTTGATCACGTCGTCCTTTTTCATGGAGTCGGGGAAGATGGTGGAGATCTTGGCCTTGTCCTTTTCGCGCACCCATATGCGGGCCATGTAGACGTCCTTCCGGTTTGGTCCCTGGATGCGCTCGTGCAAGCCCGCGTCGGCGGGGTCCACGCCCCCCGGCCTGGAATGAAAACCCACCGGCTTTCCCTGCTTGTTGATCTCGCCGTGAAAAACGTGCGTGAGGTTGATCCTGGGACTGGTGCTGGACCATTCCGTGCGGGCGCTCCCGGAGCATGAAACGAATAACCCGAGGGCGAATAGAGCTGTGACGGCGCGCAACCTGTACTTCATTATGCCTGATCTCCACGATAATCTGCCGCGCGGGCGTAATGGGGCACATTTTCCCCTTGTCTACCTACCCCGTGAGGCCGGATTAATCAATGAATTTTTCTTGGATCGGTTTTCCTTTTCCCCGTATAATCGCCTGCCGTGCCGCCGCTCCGCGCGGCTTGACACGCCGCCGCCGGAAGGGTATACTCGCCCCGGTGCCGTACCTGCATCGAATGCCCGGAAACCGCTCAAGGAGCATATAAATGAAAAAAAAGCACTGGCTGAGCCTGTTCTTCCTGGGCTTCGCGGGCCAGCTCGCATGGGCCGTGGAGAACCAGTTCTTCAATACCTTCATGTACGACCGCATCATCCCCCAGCCTCTGTACATCTCGATCATGGTCGCGGCGTCGGCAGTGACGGCTACGCTCACCTCCATAATCATGGGCGCCTATTCCGACCGGATCGCGAAACGCAGGCCCTTCCTGCTCTTTGGCTACCTCGTGTGGGGCGTGTCCATCTGGGTGGTGCCCATGGCCGAGCTTGTCCGCGTTCCCGTGCTCGCGGCCTGGACGCTCATTGTGCTTGACTGCGTCATGACCTTTTTTGGCTCCACGGCGTTTGACGCCAATTACAACGCCTACCTCACCGACATCACCGACATGAAAAACCGCGGAAAGGCCCAGGGAATATTCACGCTCTCCCTGTGGCTCGCGATGCTCGTCGTCTACGGATCGTCGGGCCCCATCATCGAGCAGGCGGGATACCTGGCGTTTTTCCTGGTCGTGGGCGGCCTTGTCTTCGTGTTCGGGCTTGCGGGGGGCCTCATGGTCGAAGACACGGGCTCCGTTCCCGACACCTCCGGGAAGGGAACCTTCGCGCGCATCCGCGAAACGTTCGGGAGCGGCTTTATTCGCGGGAACCGCGATTTCTTCCTGGTGCTCCTGGGCATCAGCCTGTGGGGAATGGCGTTCAACATCTTCTTTCCCTACCTGCTCATCTACCTTAAACACTACCTGCGCATTCCCATGGAGGAGTCCACTCTCCTTATCTTCATCGCGATCCTTGGTGGGGGGCTCATCGCGTCCCTTCCCGGCGGCATGCTCGCCGACAGGCTGGGCCGCAAGCGCGTGTCGGTGATCGCGATCTTCCTGGAGGCGGGCGCGCTCTTCGCGTTCGCATTCGCGGCGGAGCTCATCGCGCTCGCGGCCTTTTCGGTCGTTTGGATTGGCGCGCAGACCCTATGGACGATCGCTTCCGGCGCGTGGAGCAAGGACTACTATCCCGACGACAGGCGGGGAGAGTTCTCCGGCTACATGACGCTCTTCTACGTCGCGTTCACCATGATACCGGGGCCGCTGATCGGGAGCCTGGTAATCGAGAGCTACGGCATACGCGCGCAGATAGACGGAAGGGACGGCATCATCCCCACGCCCCAGATCTTTTTCGTGGCCGCGGGCATGATCCTGCTCACGCTCATCCCGGTGCTCATGGCGCACGACCGGAGCCGCGAGGAGGCATAGGCCGATTGAAATCGGGGATTCGATAATGCGGCGGAGGCTTTGGCGCACTCATCATTGATCATGGGAAGCAACGTTTCAGGGCACGGGATACTATTCCCGGTCATGGAGAGCGGAGTCGAACCATGCTCTACGGCAATCGACCCCTTTTATACATCATCCTTCGACTCCGCTCAGGATGACCGCAGGTCAAATGCGCGCGCCGTAGTCCTCGAGCTTTTTCTTGAGCTCGTCCACGAGGTCCACGAGGTTCTTCGAATCGAAGGCCATCTTCACGGCATGCGCCGTGCTGTACTGAGACCGCTCGCTCATCACCGCCATCGCGTGGACGATCTGTGCGACCGCGTTTTTCTGCTCGACCGTCGCGCCCGTGATCTCCTCCGCGCGCCGCTTTACGCCGGCCGCGTTCTCGTTCACGAGCCGGTTAGTCTCCACCTGCCGG
>CALMJO010000289.1 GCA_937864375.1 uncultured Spirochaetota bacterium | reverse complement strand
CTGCCGATCTTCGGGTGTCCCAGCAGGCCTATGAACATGGTGGGCACCAGCGGCGCGAAGGTGGGCCTGAACTTATTGAATGCCTCGACGAGCGGTTCGGGCTGGGGGCGCGGAACGAGCACGTTTTCCCAGCCGCTGCACACGGCGAGGTTCATGGAGCAGGAAAGCCCGAACACGTGGAAGAAGGGAAGCGCTCCCAGCATGACCTCGGCGCCCTTGTTATTTTTAAACGTGGGAAACCATGCGACGATCTGCTGAATCTGCCTGCTCAGGTTGCCGTGGGTGAGCATGACTCCCTTGGAGACGCCGGTGGTCCCGCCCGTGTACTGGAACTGCGCGATGTCCTCGAATGAAAGCTTCACCGCGGGAGGATTGGGCCGGTACTTCTTGAGGATCTCCTTCCAGCGGAACAGGTCCTGTGCCGGCTTCACCTCGGCGGCCAATCCCTTTTTCCTGGCCACCAGCGGGAAGAGGGCGCTCTTGGGGAACGGCAGGTAGTCGCCGATCGATGTGTAGACGATCTGCCTTATCTTCGTCCGGGGCCGGAGGCTCACCATGCGGTTCGCAAGGAGGTCCAGCGTGAACAGGACCTTCGCCTCGGAGTTGTTGAACTGGTGGTCGAGCTCCTTGTCGGAATAGAGCGGGTTGTTCATCACCACGATCGCCCCTATGGAAAGCGCGGCGTAGTAGGCCGCGACGCATGGGACCGTATTGGGCAGCAGGATCGCGACGCGGTCGCCCTTGACGACGCCGAACCCCGTGAGCGCCGTGGCCACGCGGTCCACCATGTCCTTCAACCGGCGGTAATTCACGCGGCAGCCCTGGAAGTTGAGCGCCGGCCTGTCCGGGAAATCCCGCACCGTCTGCGCGAAGTACTCCGGCAGGCAGACCTGTTCGTAATCTATGGCGTGGGGCACGCCCTCGTCGTAATGGGCGAGCCACGGCTTGTCCTCGTAGCGGATCGGGTTCGACATACGCGTCCTCCATTTATTTTTTATCCCGGGCCGGCGTATGCTCCCGGGGATTGATTGCCCTGCGGCTTGTTTATGGTACGATACGGGTATATTTATTCCGGAGCGGGCTCTTCCCGATAAACGAAAGCCCCGGGAACGGCCCGCTCACCGTTCGTTAAATTCTACATCAATACTCGTGAAGAGTCAAAGCATAATCAGCGCCGCGCAGCACCGGCAATGTCCGCACGGCCGGCGCTCCCGCCGCCGTGCGAACCGAACGGAAAAGTCCGCTGAATTTTGATTGACTGCAGTATTACTCTTACTTATTATTACTCTTACGAAGGAGGAAGCGCATGAAAGTGACATCCAAGGGGCAGGTGACCATTCCCCTCGAAATTCGCAGGCGACTTGGGATAACAGCGGAGTCCGAGGTCGACTTCAAGGAAGATCGCGAAGGGGTTTATATCATCCCGCGAAAATCCGCGCATCCCCGCTCCAGGTTCGGACAGCACCGGGGCACGGCGACCACGCGCATGAGCACCGAGGAGATCATGTCCCTCACCCGGAAATAACATGCGCCCCGTCCTCGTGGATTCAAACGTAATCCTCGACCTGTTCACGAGCGATCCCCGGTGGGCCGACTGGTCCCAGTCGACGCTCGAAACACACTCCCGCGATCACGAGCTCTGCATCAATCCGGTCATCTACGCCGAGATTTCCATAGGATTCGATCGCATTGAGGATCTCGAGAGAGCGGTCAACGGGTGCGGATTTCGCATGGCCAATATCCCGCGCGAAGCCCTGTTCCTGGCGGGAAAGGCCTTCCGGAACTACAGGCGCAGAAGCGGCGTTAAAACCTCCACGCTCCCGGATTTTTTCATCGGCGCCCATGCGGCGGTCTCGGAAATGGACCTCATCACGCGTGACGGTTCGCGTTATCGATCCTATTTTCCCTCGGTGCGGATAATCGCGCCCCCCTAGAACGCCTAGCCGTCAGGCCCTGACGAGCTTCCTGCCGGCGCGATCCCCCGTTGCGATCCCGTCGCCGATCGATACCGTGTCGTTGACGATCACGAAGCGCACTCCCTCGGAGTACCGGTGCGGGTCCTGACATGTGACCTTGTCGCGGATCGCGCCCGGGAAATACCATGTTTACCATGGGCTTATTTTTAATTAAGCTGCCCTCCACCGGCACGAAGACCCCGGGCTGGAAGCCCAAGGGACGCCGCCTGCAGGCATTGGAACCGCCCGGCAGACCCGGCGGCCGCTTGTCCCGGTATTCTATGCATACTTTGGTAGAAACTCCCCATGCGCTTCAATCAGATCATCGCACATGCTGCAAATATCGTCTATGGACAGTTCCGCCGCGGTATGAGGATCGAGCATGGCGGCATGGTATATATGCTCGCGTTTTTTCTCCAGTGCCGCCTTGATCGTGAGAAGATGCACGTTGATATTGGTCCTGTTGAGCGCCGCGCACTGCTCGGGCAGAGGGCCCACGAACGCGCCCTGCACGCCGTTCCTGTCCACGAGGCACGGTATTTCCACCACGGCCTGGGCGGGAAGGTTGGTGATCATGCCATTGTTCTGCACATTTCCACCTACCATGGCGGGAACGCCCGTTTCAACGGCTTCCATGATATATGACCCGTATTCGAGCGACCGCGAGTGCGTCATGTTCCTGTCCATGAGCAGCTCGTCCTTCTGCTTTTTCCATCCGGCAATCTGTTCTTCGCACCGCCGTGGATATTCGTCGAGCGGGATGTTGTACCGGTCGACGAGTTGCGGATAGGCGCTCTTTATCCAGTACGGGGTGTATTCCGCATTATGCTCGGACGATTCTGTGATGTAATATCCCATTTTAAGCATCATCGTGAGACGCACCATGTCCGACGTCGCCACGATCTCCTTGAACTCGCCAAAGCGGTTTATATCTTTCTCGAGCGCCGCCTTGATCTCTTCCGCGGTTTTTCTCCCCCCGCCTTTTTTCATGATGATATCGAGGAGCTCCTTCGCTTTTTGCCTGATCTCGGGATAGAGGTCCCTGCCTCCGCTCGTGATCTCGAGAAGCCATGCCATGTGGTTGATCCCCGCTATCTTCCAGCGCGCGTTTTTATACATTTCATTCATTCCCATGGAGGTCAGCAGACTCTCCGCGCAGACCTGGTACGAATGGCACAGTCCCACGGTTTTAACACCGGTTCCCCTGAGCATGGCCCCGGTGAGAATGGACATGGGATTCGAATAATTGAGGAACCATGCGTTCGGGCAGACCTCTTCAATATCCCTTGCGAAGTCGAGCAGTACGGGTATCGTCCGGAGCCCCCTGAAGATGCCCCCGATCCCCGCGGTATCGCCGATGGTCTGACGAAGACCGTATTTCTTGGGAATCTCAAAATCGATGACCGTGCCCGGCCTGTATCCGCCTACCTGGATCGCGTTTACCACGTAATCGGCGCCTCGGAGGGCGTTTTTTCTCTCCCGCGGCCCCAGGAACGTTGAGATCCCGGCCGCATTGCCGTTGATGTTCTTATTCAGGTTGTCGAGCAGTAGTTTCGATTCCTCCAGCCTCTCCCCGTCGATGTCGTAAAGCCGGATATCCGAATCCTTCAGGGCCGGCGTTACCATCACGTCGCCGAGTATATTGCGTGCGAACACGGTGCTTCCTGCGCCAAGGAAAGTTATTACAGCCATTGTCTTGCTCCTCGATGTAGTGAAACCGGTGCGGCGTGGTATACCGGTGATTCACGCTCATTTAAATTGATCAGTCAAGAAAAGAACGAATTCGCATTATGCGATTGAGTCCCACGCTGTATCAATGAAAACAAGGGAGGCACTCATTTTATTATAGAACCACATGGAACGGATCATTGGCATGTCCGTAATGATGATCCGGGTGTTTTTGCCCTCCTCCCTGGAAAAATGCCCCGGCTCAGTATTTAACAATGTGAGAATGCATCTTCATCTACTGACCCGCGGGCGGCTCCCAAAGTTCAACCTTGTTGCCCTCCGGATCGATGACCCATCCGAACTTGCCGAATTCCGATTCATCGGTTTGATCGAGCACCTTGCACCCTTCGGCGCGCAGGGCTTGCAGAAGCGCGTGCAGGTCCGCGACCCGGTAATTTATTATGAACGAGGATGTGCCCGGCGCGAACATGTCGCTGTCTTCGCCGGAGACGCTCCAGATGGTGGTTCCCGGAGCGGGATTCCCCGCATCATCGGTCCACCTGAATGCCGCGCCTCCCCAGTCCTGGACGTCGATACCCAGGTGCGTTTTGTACCATGACTGCAGGGCGACTGCATCCCTGGCCTTGAAAAAGATACCCCCTATACCTGTTACCCGTTTCATGTCTACCTCCGGAGTTGAATGCCGATCACGCGGTGACCAAGTTGAGTACCGTCTTTAATCATCGAGGCCATTGCATCTCGATTGGAATCCCGGCTCCCTGGGACGAACAAGGCTCCGGAATGTGAGCTCATTATTGATGCCCGGCTTCCCTGCCGGCTATCAGCCGGCTTGAGGTTAAACGTGCACACGTAACGGAATCGCACAAGCCCCGGAAACCGGCCCGGAACGACCCGTCCGATCCTCAAATTGTACCTTACGGCATCAAATAGTCAATGGAAAATCCGCCCCTGCATGATGTTCGCCCACCCCGTGCGGCATTTCAAGGCAGTGCATCGAGAGACGCACCGCATTCCCCATAAAAAGATATTGACCATCACGGACCGATGGCAAGAATCAATCCCGGCCGGAACAACCCAATCGAAGGTCCGCATGCTATTATCGTATCTATCCTTTTTCACCTTCCTGTCCTGCATTACGCTGGGATTCATAAACCTGTTCCTGGATCCCCGGGCGAAATTGAACCGTGCGTTTTTCCTGCTCTCCGCGTCCTCGGCGCACTGGGCGTTCGCGTATATTTTTATCTTCATCGCCGGCGACAAGGAGACAATCTGGTTATGGTACAGGATTTCTGCTCCTGGCGGATTGATTCTATGTTCTTTTCGCATAAACCCGCGCCAATCCGTGGCCCAATGCTTTTATTTAATATAAATACATAGGAATCTGCGTCCTCTTTCCGGCGAACAGTTCCCGGACCATAACCCCGCTTCCCGGAAGCACGCTCCTTCTTGAAGCCGCCCTTCCCCGGCAAAAGCCCCCAGGCTGGAGGAGTAAAATTTTCTCCATAAGCGGACAGTCAATAATATATAATAATCCATCTGATTTGTTTATATTTTCTAATACTCTTTTTTTTTTGACAATCTTATACTATTGTTTATACTTTTTCTACAAGGTCAGCACAGCGTTACCACACCACTCGGCTGATCGATTCAGCGTGTATTCGCCCGGAGGGGCGTTATCGCCATGTTGGCTTTGGCTTTCGCTCGGCCAGCAAGGGCTACTCTGAGGGGGTTATATGCACTACCGAGTCATCTGTTGTGGAATAGCCGGTGTCCATGCCGGCTTCAAGAAAAAGGAATAGAATGGGGATTAAATGGAAGATAGAAGAATAAACATCCTTCTCGTCGAAGATGAAATTATTATTGCGATGCTGGAGAAACAGCAATTAGAGAAATTCGGTTATCTGGTTCACCACGTATCAAGCGGAGAAAAGGCCATCAAAGCCATTAATGATGATGATTCCGTGTATCATGTAATTCTCATGGA
>CALMJO010000288.1 GCA_937864375.1 uncultured Spirochaetota bacterium | reverse complement strand
AGCCGGCTTTAGCCGGACACGAAGCCACCGCCTTCAGGCGGTGCGTGGTTCACTGGATTGGCGAGACTGAAGTAACGTATGAGCTTTGGAATATTGTTACTACATGGGCAATAATTAATGGATATACATTCTCAAATAGTGGGCATGTCGGCGAAAGCAATAGCGGAAGCGAACTACAACCAGTGACTACGATCAACTGGCGGGATGCAATTGTCTGGTGCAATGCGGCGACAGAATGGTATAATGCAAAGAAAGGGACAGCTTACTCATGCGCATACTTCTCTGATGAGGCTTGCACTTCTCCGATAAGGAATTCCTCGGACGGTAGTTATGGATCTTCAATTAATTCAACCGCCGGTAGTTACGATAATCCTTACATAAAATCAAATGCGAATGGCTTTCGTCTTCCTACTAGCATGGAATGGGAATGTGCGGCGAGATATAAGGGAAACGATAGTAGCAATGGAGCATACGAATACCCCGTTGCAAGTGGTAATTGGTGGACTCCGGGTGATTATGCAAGTGGTGCAACAGCAGATTATGCTGACTTAAATGCAACTGGACTTGTTGGATGGTACTACACTCCTACACAGGACACACATGTCGTAAAAGAGAAATTGGCAAACGCTCTAGGTCTCTATGATATAAGTGGCAATGTGTTTGAACTTTGCTTTGATTGGGATCCATCATATATTGGTGCGCAACGAGTAATCCGTGGTGGTAGTTGGTGTAATACTGAAGATTATTCTCGGGTTGGAGCAGTGTTTAGTGAAGAACCTTATTTTGAATTGTTTACTATGGGTTTGCGTATTGCATTAACAACATCCGTTATCAATATTGATGGTCTTATGGCTTATTATCCTTTCAATGGGAATGCAGATGATGAAAGTAGATTCGGAAATAATGGAATTGTGAGTGGAGCTACCCTTACAACGGACAGGTTTGGGAATACGGCTTCCGCCTACCACTTCGATGGGGTCGATGATTATATCAATCTTGGAAATCCGCCTATCCTCAATCTTACAGAAGCAGTTACAATATCGGCCTGGGTGAAAATGGACAGCGTATCGACCAATGCGTCAAACTGGGGTTCGGTCTTTACTAAGGGAGCAACCGCCTACCGGCTCATCTTTCCTGGTGCGGTGTTTGCTCCATTTGAATATACCTGGGCTTTCGGTATAGCGAACAATGCAGCCTATCACGTTCATTCGAACACCCAGGCTACAACCTCCTGGCAGCATGTCGTGTGTACCTATGATAGAGCAATAATGAAGATATATCTTGACGGTGTTATGCAAACCGAAACCTATGCTCTTAATGAAGCTATTGACGTGAATTCATCCTCTATATGGATTGGAAATAATAGCGGATTTACGGATCGTTGCCTGAAAGGCTCAATAGATGATATTCGTATTTATAACCGTGCATTAACGGGATCGGAAGTACAATCACTTTACCATGAAGGGGGATGGTGACATATTAACATATGGAATGTGAAGAAATGATTAGGAGTAATAAAGAAATAGACATCGTAAACGTAACTGGATGTGGAGGAAAGAAGAACGATCGATAATATGCAGGGAATTATTCTTGCCCCCCGCGCCATTCTGCATTACCTTTCACCTCACCCAAGGAGGGCCACCTATGAAATCATTCCCCAAGCTCCTGTGCCTGTCGCTCTTCGCGCTTTGCATTTTCCCGCTCCCCGCCCATTCCTACAACGACGCCGACCTCCAGGCCGCGCTCGCCGCGAACGAGGCAGAACCGCGGCTCGTGGAATTCAAGGACAACCAGACGAATCTGAAGCTCAAGCTCGAGGTGCTCGACACCATAAACGCGAACCGCGCGAAGAACGGGCTCGCGCCCGTACAGCTCGACATACTGGCCTGCCGCGTGGCGAACAAGTCCGCGTTCGACGCGGTGGACGGCGGCTTCTCCGGGCACTGGAACCTGAAGGGGGAGAAGCCCTACCACCGCTACGCGTTCGCGGGAGGGACGGAGCACACGAATGAGAACGCCGCAAAGTACACGGGCATAGAGCTCGAGGGCGCGAAGAAATATTCCACGGTGCTTCAGGCGGCCATAAAGGCCCACACCCTCATGTACGACGAGAAGGCGCCCGACGACGGCCACAGGCGGAACATCCTCAATCCCTGGCACACGCACGCGGGTGTGGGCTTCGCCTTCGACAAGGAGAAGGGCATGTGCTACTACGAGCATTACCTGGACCGCTACCTCCAGTTCGACGCATTTTCCCCGAAGGCCGCGCGCGAGACCGACGTAACCCTCACCGGTGCCGTTACCGCCGACGGGTACGGGCTTTACCACATGATCGTCTACTACGAGGCACCGCTCACTCCCATGTTCGTGGACGATATCAATAAAAAGCATTACTACGAGGACTTCAGCAAGTCGGTCGCGGAGAACCTGCCCTTCTGGAAGCTCGGATACGACGACGCGACGAAGCGCTTCCAGGTCTCGTTCAAGACCGGGAAGCCCGGGCTCTACTACGTTCACATTTACGTGAAGAAGGGCCACACGGGGAAGGAGCCGCAGGGCGCCGTGAGCACCAGGGGGCTCACCCCGGTGTCCGGCATCGTGATCAGGGTTGAGTAACGCCAGGCAAGGACAACAGCAAGGGGGATGGAAGAGATAAAAGATTAAAGGCGATAAGGGGATAAGGATTGGGGTGGCGATGATTTGCGTCAATGCCCCCGGCCGTCTATAAAAAATCCTTTATCTCCCCATCTCGTCCATCCCCACCTATCCCATCGTAACACGAAAATAGGCATTGTTATGTATCAACCTGTACAATTATTTACGACCGCGGTTTCGTCCCTAATATGCGGTCACCCTGAGCGGAGTCGAAGGGCGACCTTTCTCGAAAATACGGTTTCCTTTTCCGCATGGTTCGACTACGCTCACCATGACCATAAGAGAATGAAGGTTTTTATTTCCGCGGGATCAGAGATTTCCAATGGAAATGTGCTTGGTCTCCAGGAATGCGTCAAGGCCTTCACTGCCCAGCTCGCGGCCCATCCGCTCTACTTGAACCCGCCAAAGGGGCAGTTGCTCGTCGTCGGGATCGCGTCGTTAAGGCCTATGGATCCCGCTTCCAGTTTTTCGGCAAGACGTATTGCCCTGTTCAGGTCGCTCGTGAAGGCGTAGGCGGCAAGGCCGTACTCGGTGGCATTGGCCTTCTCTATCGCCTCGCTTTCGGAATCGAAGGGGTACACCGCCGCGACGGGGGCGAATATTTCCTCCCTGGCGCAGAGAGCGTCATCGGGCACGTCCGCGATGACCGTCGGTTCCAGAAAATTTCCTTCCGTTCCCCACCGCCTGCCACCGCAAAGAATTCTTGCGCCGCCGGCTTTCGCGTTTTCGATCAGCCTTAAGG
>CALMJO010000287.1 GCA_937864375.1 uncultured Spirochaetota bacterium | reverse complement strand
GAGATCTAGTACGGTCTCGTGGGCTCGGAGATGTGTATAAGAGACAGCAGGTGGAATGCTTTTTCGCGGTGCGGTCCAGAATCTCCCGGGTGCGCGCGACAAGCTGGTCCGCCTTGAAGGGCTTCTGTAAAAACTCGCCGTCCGCGGCAATGACATCCAGTGTCCTCGCGTCGACGTACCCCGATATAAACATCGTCTTGAGCCCGGGGAACCTGTCCCTGGCGCGCGAATAGAACTCGCTTCCGCCCATGCCGGGCATCACCATGTCCACGATAACGAGATCTACGTCGCCCCTGCGCTCCGCGAGTACCGCGAGCGCGCCCGCCGCATCGTTTGTTTCGATCGTGGTGTAGCCGCTGCGCTGCAGGATTCTGGCGATGAGCGAGCGGATGACGGCTTCGTCTTCGACGATCAGGATAGTTTCTGTGCCCGCATCGCGCCGCGTCTCCTCCTTCGCGTCCTCGGCGGCCCCGGCGGGGCGGGTCGCGCGCGGGAGATAGATGTCAAAGCGCGTACCCTCGCCGGGGGCGCTGGTGACGAGGATGGAGCCGCCGCACTGCGTGATGATGCCGTACACGGTTGAAAGCCCCAGTCCCGTTCCCTCTCCCTTGGGCTTGGTGGTGAAGAAGGGTTCGAATATGTGTGATTTCGTTTCCTCGTCCATCCCGCTGCCGGTGTCCCCTACGGAGAGCACCGTATACGCACCCGGTTTCACCATCGTGTGGAGCGGGAGATCCTCGCCCACCGTGTCGCTCCGGGTGCTGATCGTAATGGCTCCGCCGCCCTGCACGGCGTCGCGCGCGTTGACGACCAGGTTCATGATGACCTGCTCGATCTGGCCGGGGTCCACCTCGACGGGCCACGAGCGGGGGCTGAGCACGGTGGTGAGGGGGATCGAGGGGCCTATGAGCCTGCGCAGCATCGACTCCATTCCCGCGATGACGGTATTTATGTTGACGACCTCCATCCTGAGCACGGAGCTCCGGCTGAAGGCGAGGAGCTGCCTGGTGAGCATGGACGCCTGCTCGCTCGCGTGCAGGATCGCGGCGACGTCGGACGCGAGTGGGTCCCCTGCGTGGAGGTGCGAGACCAGCATCTCGCTGTAGCCCCCGATGACGGTGAGAAGGTTGTTGAAGTCGTGCGCGATTCCGCCCGCGAGTCTGCCCACGGCCTCCATCTTCTGTGATTGCAGGAACTGCTGCTCCAGCTTTTTCCTGCGGGTATCGTCGAAGATGTAGCCGTGTATCTGGGCGAGCTCTCCCGCCTCGTCATAGCGGCCTATGAAATTTCCCACGATGTAGATGGGCCTGCCGTCAAGGGATCGCAGCTCCGCCTCCAGGTATTCGAGCTTCCCTCGCTCGCGCACCGCTCCCACGAACGCCTCCCATGACCGCGGACCGGGGAAGCGGTCGGCCAGTCCCGCGCCCAGCGCCTCGTCCAGGCCGGCGAACCCGAAAAGCCTGATAAATGCGGGATTGCACGCGGTGAGCCGACCCGCAGTCGTGGAGATGAAGTTACCGGTAAGGTCTTCCTCGAAAAAGCGCCGGTACTGCTCCTCGCGCTCGCGGAGCTTTTCGTCTATATCGTGCTTGTAGAGCGCCATCTCGATGGTCACGAGGAGCTCGCGCTCCTTGAACGGCTTGTGAATGTAGCCGAACGGCGCGGTGAGCTTGGCGCGCTGCACGGTCGCGTCGTCGGTCGAGGCGGTGAGGTAAATGACGGGGAAGTCGCCGTGCCGCCTGAGGGCCTGCACCGTCTGCACGCCGTCCATGCTCCCCTGCAGGAAGATGTCCATGAGCACCAGGCTCACGGGACTCTGCTCGGTGTGGCGCAGCGCCTCTTCTCCCGAGGAGACGGCATGCACCTCCCGGAAGCCGTGCCGCTCCAGCGTTTCCAGTATGTCGAGTGCGAGAATGTGCTCGTCCTCGACGATAAGTATGCGTGCCCTGTCCATGGCTGTCAATATACGTGTGCGCGTGACGTGTTACCGGCGCCCCCTGGCTGCGGGGCGGATATCAGGGCGGCGATGGTCCTTTATCTGTGATCGGACGCCGTTGCCCGGTCACCACCTCCTTCCGCGTGATGCCGTGACAGCCCTGAAAACCCTGCCGCGGGAACCGGCAGGTATGGATGGTAACGGCGCCTCCGAATAAAATCAATCATAAAACCCGGCGAAAAAACTGTTGTCATTTCGCGCGCACATATTTATAGTTGAAACAGGATGAAGGAGAAATCGTGGAACGCGTAGACATATGGTATCTTGCCGACTCGGTCGGCGGAAAGAAAATGGCGAAAACGATCCAGGACCTGGGGCTTGCCTGCACTCTCGTTGAGGGCAGGGACTTCTCCAGCTGCGAGATCATCGCCGGCAACATCAACATCTTCATCATCGACATCACCGCGCTCAGGCCGGAACAGGTCTTCCGCCTCATCAACGACGACTCCCGGCTCAAGGAATTCCTCAAGTTCGTGATCTTCAACAAGAAGGACATCAAGAGCGCCCTCAAGGCGGGATTGAACCTCCTTCACGTGGAGATCCTCGGGCGACCGCTCAACAAGCGGGAATTCATCCTGCTCCTCGAGAAATCCATGGTGGTCGAGCGTTACCGGGAAATGATGAAATACATATCGCGCGACGCCGAGGAGCGGATCGAAACCTTCGAAAGCCTCATGAGCATCAACCGCCGCGATTTCCTGGTGACAGAAAAGGAGAAGGAGGCGTTCGAGCGCATCATCCACCACGAGAAGCACCTCATGGACGAGCAGAAGCGCCTGAACTCCGCCATCCGCGATTTCACCGACCTCCGGCGCCGCGAAATGTTCGACATGAAGGACCGCATCCGCGCGGAGGAGATACTCTCCGAGCTCAGGCGCAAGGAGCTCATGGACGCGAAGAACGTGATACGGGCGCAGGAATCGCTCATTGATTTCTCGGCCCACGAGCTTCACGAGGCGAACAGGATCATCGAAGCGCGGGAGAAGGTCGAGGAGCTTTCGCGCACCGAGGCGATCACCCTCCACCAGAAGCTGCAGAGGGAGCTGGATAGGAGCGCGAAGCTCGCCCAAGAGGTCAGGAGGCTCCGGCAGGAGCTCAAGGACCGGAAGACAGGGAAGAAATAGGACGGTGCCCCGGCATGGAATGGCAGACGATCCTCGCCGATGCCGTCGTGAACGGCTCAATAAAGGAAATCTACCTCAGCAAGATACCGGTGCTCAAGACCTGCAACAACTGGCGGGAGGTGGAGCCCCTGGGCTGGGTGGACCATCCCATGATGCACAGCCACTACAAGGGCATGCTCGTGAAGCTCAACAGCAAGATCTACTTTGTCCCGGAAAAGATCGTCACGGCCCTTTCGGAATTCATCACCTGGAAGTTTTTGGCCCAGATCCGCGTGGTGAAAGGCTAGTCGTCCCCCGCGTCATCCTCGAACAGCGTAATGACGGCGTCGCGCTTCTGCGCCACCTTGATGATCGTGTCGAGGTGCCGACGGTCTATGATCGCGTACACCGGGGCGATGCGCTCGAAGCCGCCCGCGAGCTGTTCGTTGTTTTCGAGTTCGTCCAGGAGCGAAGGGTGGCTCGAGTGGATCAGGGTCGCGTTCAGGATCCTGAGGCGTATGGTCTGGTGCTCCCACTCGTTCAGCACGAAATGAAGGTTCTGCGGGATCTCGTTCTTCGAGCAGCGCTCCAGCGTCGCGAGGAAGGCGTCGGGGGACATGCCCCGCTTGTTCGCGCGCACGATCGACGCGCGGGATAGCCGCGTGTGCACGATCACATCGTCGCGCACGATCTCCGCGCGCGCGATGAGATGGTACCCCGCCTCGGAGCTCAGCTCGTCCTTGGGGATGATCATGGTGAAATCGGGATTGATGTAGACCTTCCTGCAGTCGGCCTCCGTCTGCGGCTCGGGCACCTTCTTCATCCGGGTGAGCCTGGAGGCCAGCTCGGCGCCGATGTCGGAAAGCGAGATGCGCGGTCCCTGC
>CALMJO010000286.1 GCA_937864375.1 uncultured Spirochaetota bacterium | reverse complement strand
GCAAGATCGTACACATGCGGGATTTCCCGGACGTCGCCTTCCCAGGACAACGCGCCGCCGCCCACGGAGAACACCAGCCACTCGTCGATCGCCGTCCCGTGCGCGTCGCGGGCGGTAAACTTCATGCCGTTGCTGTGGAACGCGTGTATGGTGTCGGGCTTCCAGAGAATCGTCGCGGGAACCGGGGAGAGCTCGTCCAGGATCGCTTTATCCGTGAGGTGTCCCCTGCCGGTCGCGGCCAGGCTGCCGTACAACTCCACGGTGTATGAATGCGCCCCGGATGTCCTTTGCCGGAAGAGCCGGGCCGCTTCCCGCGGGGCCATGGTATGGCTGCTGGAGGGCCCGGTGCCGATCCTGTACAGCTCGCGAAGGGATTGCATTCCGGCGCTCATGATCACTGTGCTCCATGCTGAAACGGATTGTCCGGGTCGTCCTTGGGAGGACCCGCGGGATTGCAGCGCCCGGCATGGCAGGAATACGCACTATCCATGGAATTCCTGCCCGGCATGGCGGCTCATCCGGATCAATTCTATACTGACTTTCTGAGGTGAACAATATTTTTTAAAGGAGACTGCCTCTATGCCCGAAGCGGCGGGACGATGAGCGGGACGCGGGCATGCACGCTCCGATCCGGGAGGCGGCGTGTTCATCATGGGGACCGATGATTGTGCGCCTCCCCGGGAAGGACCGCGTGCCGGGAATCATGCGGCCCTGCGGCAGTTCCCGGCAGCGCCCTTCGGGCTTACGCATCCTTCACGTCGTGGCGTTTGAGCGCAAACAGCATCGCGGCAAGGGCGAGCGCCACGTCCACCAGGATCACGCTGCGCCCGGTCGCCCATCCCTGGTTCCAGAGCTCGATGAAAAACGATCGCACGAGGATGTAGGCGTCCACCATGATGCCGGTGACGGGAATGACGCCGTGCAGGAAGAACCCCGCCAGGCTTCCTGCCGCGCTCTTGCGGAACAGCACCAGGTTTGCGACGTTAACCATCATGTAGGTGTTCATCGCGAAGAAGGTGGAGGTCGTTCCCCACCACACCCAGGCCTGATACGGACCGAGCACGAGCCCGGTGAACACCGCCGCCGCGAGCCCGGCCCCGAAAACGAGGTGCAGGGCCTTCCACGGCACCCTGTGCCCGGGATGCAGCCAGGCCAGCCACGAGGGAGCGTTGCCGCTCCTGCCCATTGCAAGCGCTATCCGCGACGCGCCCACCGATGTCGCGATCGCAAGCCCCAGCGCGGCCGAGATCGCGGTGACGGGGACGAAGACGGCGGCCTTGCCCCAGTATATCCGCGCGATCTCGCTGATGGGCATGGCCCCCGAATCCGCCACCTCCCTCAGGTGCTCGGGGCTGCTCGCGAAGGTGAGTATCCATATCCCGGCGATGATCAGGACGCCAAAAAGCACCAGCGCGAGGAAGGTCGCCTGCGGAATCAGGGTGCGGGGCGCCTTGGCCTCCTCGGCGAGCGTGCTGATGACGTCGAAGCCGCAGAAGGCGAGCATGCCGAACACCATCGCCCGGAACACACCCGTGACGAGAGAGCCTGACGGTCCCGCGCCGGCGACGTCCACGGTGGAGACATGAAGCGCGCCCCGGGAGCTCGCGAAGAGCAGCACTGTAAGGCAGAGTGCGACCACCACCACCGTTTCGAAAACCAGGAAGCCCAGCGCGCCCTTCTCGGAAAGCGCGATGCCCCGGTACACCATCCATGCCGGCCAGAGGCAGCAGAGGAGGGCGCCCAGAAAATAGTATTCCGGTGACGCAGGCAGGCCCATCGTGACCAGGAGGTCGCTCAGGAACACGCCCAGGGTCACGGGCTGAATGGTGAAATTCGTGAAGTAGTACAGGAAGACGATCCATCCCGCCCAGCGCGCGATCCCGGCAGGGCAGAATCGCGCGATCCAGCTCGCGGCGCTCCCCGCGTCGGGATGGCTCCGGGCGAGGAGCGCATAGCTGATCGCCGTGGGGAGCGTGGCCACGAGCGCGAGGATGAAGGCGAGCGGCGCGGCATTTCCCGCGAGCAGGAACGACGGCCCGAATCCGCCGTAGATCGTCATCGCGGGCGAGAGCATTACCACGCCGAACGTGACCGCCCCGATCAGGCCGATCACGTCGCTCTTCAAGCCCGCCGTCGATGTGCCGTGCGCCTTACCGGTGATCCGTTCCATTTCGTATTCCCATCCCGTCATGTGCTATTATAGCGAAGCAACCGCACCTTGAGCCGTTTCCCGTGTGCCCTTTCGAATATCCGCGAATTCACGACGATGCCCTCATCTCGTTTTCCGCGGACATCCGGTCGATGCTGTCTTGCGGAAGAGCGTAAAAGAGAAGCGGGATTATGCTCAGGCCGATGATGATCCCGGGATAGATCGTCAGTGAGGACTGCAATCCATAGAGGGATGAAAGCGACTGCTCCTGGTTCGCGACGTAGCCGATCAGCGTCAGGATGCTGCCGGAAAGGAACGATGCCAGCGCTATCCCGATGTTCCCTGTCAGGGTTCTGCAGGAGAACACGATTCCCTCGGCCCTGACCCTGAATTTCCATTCCGCGTAGATGACGCTGTCGATGAACATGGTCGTCGATATGACGAGCGGTATGAACATGAGGAACGAAATGACCGCGTGCAGGATGATAAGCGGAACGAGCAGCGTATAATGGACGAAATAGGTCGCGAAGCTCGCCGCCATGCTCGCGGAGAGCGCGATGATCGCGGTCTTCTGCTTGCCGAATTTCCTTATGAGCATGGGGGAAATCATCAGTCCCACGAGGCCGGGAATCGTGATGGCGATCATGATCACGGGCAGCAGGTCGATGCTGCCC
>CALMJO010000285.1 GCA_937864375.1 uncultured Spirochaetota bacterium | reverse complement strand
GTCAATTCTCGAAGGAAGCCGCCCAGATCCAGGACGTGAGCCTCGTGATTTTCAAGGCCGATTAACCGGTCCCGGGGCGGGCCCCCTGAGCGTATGAATATTACGGAAACATTGAACGGTATCCTGGAAGCGCTCTCCCGCTGTAAAAACCTGCTCATCGTCATCAAGGGATCGCCCGATCCCGACGTGATCGCGTCGTCCTACGCGCTCAAGCTGCTTGCGACGCACCGCGGGGTGCACGCGCAAATTGTCGCCCTCGCCCGCATCTCCCTCCCTCAAAACAGCGCCATCGTGAACGAGCTTGGAATCTCCATGAGCTTTGACGAGCAGGGCCCCAGCCCCGAGGGCCACGATGCCTATGCCGTGCTCGATCACCAGTCGGCGTACGTGGAACGGCTTTCAGGCAGGATTCCGTGCGCGATTCACATCGACCACCACGAAAAAACGGAAGACACGGTCAATTCAGGGTACTCCCTGATCTCAACGACCGCGGGATCGGTGAGCACGATCATGGCGCTGGTTTTGAAGAACGCGGGACTGGGACTATCGCCGAGCGAGCGCAGGAACGTGGCCACCGCGCTCTACCTTGGCATGCTCACCGACACGGACAACTTCCGGCACGCAGGCCCCCACGAGCAGGAGGCTGTGGAGTTCCTTTCGCCGATGATGGATAAAAAGATTATTTCCCGGATCACCAGCGTTCCCCTTTCGGACCAGACCCAGCAGCTCATCGGCAGGGCGCTCACCGGGAAGGTGTTGTACCGGGACTGGCTTTTCGCGGGGCTGGGGTACATCGACGAGTCCATCCGTGACAGCATCGCGATCACCGCAGATTTTCTCCTGGAACGCGAAGACGCCCAAACAGTCATCATCTACGCGATGATCGACCGCAGGCACGGCCTGACGCTCGACGCGTCGTTCCGCACGCGCAATCCCAACCTGGACCTGGATACGCTCATAAAAAAAATCACCCCCAACGGCGGCGGGCGCATGTACAAGGGCGCCTTCCAGATCAACCTCGATTACTTCCGGAACTATGACGACAGGGACGCGCTCTGGAGCCTGCTCGACGGCGCCACGCGGCAGGTCCTGCGCGCCAGCAGGGACGGGATGCACTTCACCGAGTTGAAGGGATTTTACAGGAGGATGAAGCGCACCCTTAGAACGCTGTTCACGGGCGAGGAGAGCGATTAAGCCGGCCTCGCCTAGAAAACGAGCGAAAAATTCATTCCCACCTCGTACGACATGATCTCCCGGTATACGTTGCCGGTTTCCCGGTTCCTGAACCTCTCCAGCGCCCAGCGGCCGACGAGACCGCCCTGCACGTTCCTGTGCAGGTCAAGGGTGAGCTTTCCGGTCACCAGGTGCTGATCGTAAGGCTCGGGCGAAACGGTGCGCGTGTAGTCGTAGCGGTTCAGGAGAAGCGCGTATTCCAGCGAGAAAATGGGAAACGCGGTGAGGATGTAAAAGGACGAGAAAAATTCGTGGATCCAGCGCACGTCCGTTTCATAGAGGGCGGAAAACCTGTACCCCCGGTCTATCTCCCTGAAGTAGGGGTTCTTCTGCATGTTTTCCAGGTACACGTCGTCCCGGGAATCGTTCCCGCCGTTCTGGTCGATGTATTCTTCCCGGTGCCGGTTTCGCAGGTCAATGCCGGCTTTTAATCCCAGGCTCGCCCTGTCTCGCTTGAACACGATGCCCATTCCCGGGGAGTGCACGTCTTCGACCGTGTTGGCGGTGATGAGCATGTTCCTGCTGAATACGTAGCCCAGGTTGAGGCTCGCCGAATGGTAGGGGAAGTCCGGCGCGTTGGGCCGGAAGAACGAGAAGCTGAAAAAGCGCATCAGGTCAAAAGTAAAATCGGCGTTCGCATTGAGCGTGATCACCTGCTGCGGCACGCCCTCCACCGAGCGCCGCTCGCACACCTGGTTGAGCCCGGATCCGAGCGATACCGTCCACCGCTGGAAATTGAGCGTCGTGTTGAATGAAAAGGTGTCTATGAGGCTCAGGCTGTTGTCGTAATCGGGCGCCACGGTCCCCCCGGTGAAGGTGAGCGGCCTGTTGAAGCGCGCATACGCGAAGTCCCTGCCGTTCGCGTAGTTCCCGCGCCCCGTTAAATAATGCCAGGGCGGATATTTCGCCAGGTTGAAGCCCTCCCCGTACAGGCCGCCCCAGGTCCTGTTGATGCCGTAGCGCTCGTCAAAGGACGAGATCGCCTCGCCCTCGTACGGGATCCCCTGTTCCTGGAGCTGCAGCGAGCGGGTGTAACTGAAGGTCATGGAGCTGATGAACTCGAGGCTTTTCCACGAGCTGAAATCGAAAGGTACGCTGTATGTGTTCGACACGAAGCTTCGCGCGTCCTTGTCGCGGCTGAAGCTCCCTGACAGGAGACGTTCGCCGTCGTCGTAATCCCGGAAGCTGTTTTCGTAATACACCATCTCCGCCTTCCAGGAGGGCGACACCGGGCCCAGGTTCCTGAATCCAACGGTCAGTCCGCCCCGCTTGTTGCGCTCGACGAACCGGTAGTCGCCCGTATAGATGAAGGGCGCATGGAAGCCTCCCTCCATGTCGCCTCCCACCCCTGTGTCCGCATATCCCGCGCGTCCCTGGATATTCACGATCTCCTGCGAAAAAAGGGTGAGCGTGGGCTGCACGTACAGGTGCGGCCCCTGGTAGTCGGCGGAAAACTCCGCGCTGCCCTTCTGCCTCTTCTCCCTCTCGCTCGCCGGGACCTGGCTGTTGAGCGAGCTCTTGGAAAGCGTGGTCGAATTTCGGACAACGCTCTCTTCCTTGAATGTGGTGTCCACCTGGATCGAGGCGGTAAGCCTCCCGCCCAGGAACTGCTCCAGGTTTTCACGCACGACGATCACCGGGTTCTGCACCTGCTCCTCGCGCTCCTCGCGGAACTCGTGGCTCACCGTAGCGACCTCCAGGAAATCGCTGCGCGTGTTCCGGTACAGGTCGTTCTTGTAGATGAGCTTTACGCTGGGAACTGCCGTCCCCGTCGGGGCGTATTCCGACTCCACCAGGAACGAGGTCTTCCCCGATTTCCCGCGCTTGTCCCTGGTCACGCTCGTGTTCATGGAATCCGTGCTCGATTCCTCGCTGATCAGGTCTATACGCGCGCTCCACGCCGGCAGGATTTTGACCGACGAGAAGATCTCCCGGTAGCGCTCCATCACGTCCGACTGGGTTTTTCCCACGGTGCTGAACTGCGCGCCATGCCCCTTTTCGATCACCCTGATGTTGAGGTCCGACAGCACCGGGACGCCCGATGCGGTCACGAAGAGCGGCCGCTTGCCGCGGATCTCGCCCTCGTACCAGTAGGCGCTGTCCACCAGCGTTTCGGCGTCCCCGGCGTAGATGTCGTTCACCCAGATTTTTCCGGATCCCGTGCTATAGACGATAACTTCCATGTAGGTGATGCGTTTCAGATCCGGATGTCCCGTCGATCCGATCTTGTTTATTCCACCTGACCCGTCACGGAGATTCAGCTTGACCTCGCGCCAGGTGTCGGGATAATCGGGGGTAAATTCATACGAATAATAATCATTTTCCGACGAGCCTATCCTTACGCCGATCGTCGAAGGAAGTACGGTCCGATAGTTCAACCAGATTGAAAAAGTTTTATAGAAGCGAAGGTCCATTTCCTTCCCGAACTTCCGTGAAACTGAACCGCGCCCACTTAGACTATTATAATAGATCTCCAGCGCCGTCTCCTGCTCAATCTCGAGCTCACGGTCGGTTTTTTCTCCATGCAGCGACTGGTATATGTCCTTCTTCGAGAGCAGGAAGGAATTGCTCCGGTATTCCGAATCATTGATTGAATCCACGAAAGTCACGCTGAACTTTGACGGATCCTCGTTCGAAGCATCGTTTATTTTTATATTGCGCCACCTCGAGGAGACGAAGCGGAGACTGTCGATGTATATCCTTCCAGAACCCGACACGCCGGTGATAGAGAGTCTTATTGACCGTATCTGCTTCAGGAGTGAAAGGTAGCTGCTGAATGGACTGGTTGCACTTCGGTCGATATAGAGCCTTACTTTCTGCCAGGACGTGCTACCGGCAGCAATAGATATGCTTGCTGTCGGCGTTCCCTTGATGATCGAACCGTTGAGCTTAATAATATTTTCTGTAGTATCCAGGATACCGTTTCCATTCAAGTCCTCGGTATTGAGCATCCCGTCACCGCGAGTCGAGGAGGAGAGCCCCGGACCGGAGCCTATCACCGTAGAATACGGGCCTGATGAACTGTACCCGGGCGGAGTAAACTTGTATCCCCTGTCCTCGGTCTCTCCGCGCGTAGGATCATAATCAAGAAATCCATTGCCGTTGGCGTCCTCGGTGTCGAGCGCACCGTCACCGTCGGAGTCCTCGCTCACGGAACCAAGCTCCAGGAAGAGGTTTACGTCCGACGTGACCGATTCGGCCCGGTACCATATCTCCACGTACTGGAGGCCGGAAAAGTCCGTGGCACCCGACGATAGATTGCGCGTAACGATGGGAACGCAGGACTCGGAACCGGTAAATTCGTAATCGAGCACGAGCGAGCGCTGCGTCCCGACGCGCTGGATGGAATCGGCCACATGCCCCGTGGCCACGTTGAATGGGCCTGGTTTCTTCGAGTATGAGATGAATTTCGCGTCGAAACCTGTCCCGTGCAGGTTGTCAGGGCTCGACGGATCGCGGTAAAAATAGTAATAGAGCCTGCCCCGCTCCGATTGCGCATATGCTGAGGGCGAGGTGGGCATTGACGAGAGTATCCAGTCCTTCTCCGAAAGCGAAATCGACACCACCTCGTCGGCCGACTCCATGTCGTCGATGAGCCCCTTGCCGAAGGTGTTCGTCTTCCGGTAGCTCCGCGCGTACTCGGCGTAGGCCTTAATGTCCAGGGGCGCCGAATCCACGTGCACTCCCGGGATCACGTTCGCGAGCTCCTTCAACCGGCTCTCGCTCAGGAAGAGCGTCATGTCGCCTTCGAGGACCAGGGTCTGGGTCGATTCGCTTCCCACTACAGGGATGACTTCGCTGCTGGCGCTGCGCGTGAAGAGCATGGTCCCGCCCAGGGACAGGTCGCGCGACAGCTTGTAATCCGCCCGTGCGCCCCCCACGAAAGACTGGGCCTGAGCCGCGAAGGGCAGGTACTCGTACCTGATCTCGATCGCGGTCTCGGGGGTGATCACGGGATTGTTTGGGCTCACGAAGGCGAAGTAGCCGGAGGTCAGGTCAACCGTGTAGAGCGAGGATTGAAGCTCCCTGCCGTCCACCTTCACGCGCACGCTTTCGGGAATGATGTTGGGGTGCTTCAGCTGGAAGCTCCGCGCCTCCCGGTAGTAGTCGGCCTTTATCCGGTAGAGCGATGCCTCGGACACGTTCGAAACCTGCAGCTCGCTGTAGACCACGCCCGCCGACGACGACGAGAGCAGCTGGCGGAAGGGCTCGCGCAGCGCAAAGCTCACAACACCCCTTGTGTAATCCACCGCATAGCTCCCGATCTCCGAGGTCTCGGTCTTCGTGAGCAGCCGGTCCTGCCCGTAAAACCTGAGGCTGAAGTTGTTCTGCAAGAGCTGCTTTTCTCCCAGGTAATAGAACGACCGGACCTCGTAGATGTCGAGGTTCATCACGCCGTCGCCGTTCTTGTCGCCGTTGGAGACATTGTCCTCGTCGATGTCCTCGTCGATCGAGTATCCGTACTTGATAAATACAAATATTTTTCCGGGAAACTGGGCGCGGCTCTGCGCCGCGGGGTCGCTCGATGCCGTTCCCCCGCCAATCGTGTAGACCGCGAAGATTCGGGCGTTTGCGGGAACGCCCCTGATGAACTGGATGAGGCCGGTGGAGAAATTGATCACGTAGTCCGCGCCCAGCACCATCTTCGTGTACTTGCCATGGTCGGGATCCACTTCGAGCGAGATCGCGTTCATGTTGTTGAGCGGATCCTGGTCGTCCATGTAGAGCTCGAACCCGGAGGAATCTATGCTTACGGCATACGGGGTAAAATTCGCGGAGGCCGAGGTCATGGTCCGGGTCGTATACGGGTTCGCGGGGGGCGCGCTCAGCCCGTCGTAGCGCTTGAAGGCCTCCATCTGGAAATACGTGTTCCGTATGTACTGGTAGTCGTAGAGAGTTAGGTTCCCGTTAGACGAATTTCCCCGGAATGACTCGACCTCGGTTTCGCCCCTGGTCACGCTCCCGAAGGCCTTCACCGTGAGGTTTCCCTTGCGCACGGTGGTGTCGATCCCAAGGCCGCTCGCGGTCGTGTCGTCGTACACCGCGTACTTCGAATTGTTCAGCTTGATCTGGATGTCGCCGGCGTTGATCTCGCGGATCACCTCGTCTTCGCGGACCGCCCTGTACTGCATGCGGTACTGGTTCTGGTTGTTCTCCCGCCTGCTGTCGTGGTCTATGTAGATCGTGAGCCTGTCGCCCACGCGCCCCTCCATGTGGAGCTGCATCTCGTTCTCCACCGTGGTGCCCGCCGGGATCACGCGCGAGACGGGCTTGTCGGTGTCGAAGAGCTTGTACTTGCCGCTGGTGAATACCGACTTGCCGTGGAGCCAGTTCCACTTCGCCGCGCCGTACGAATTCACGTCCACGTCGTCCCGCTCCTCAAGGGCGACCTTTCCCTCCCCGATGTTTTCATAAAGCAGCGAGTACCTGGGCTCGATGACGTAGCGGTTCCAGTCACCGTCGCGGTACGAGAGGGGGGCCTTGGAATCGCTCACGAGGAGCCGGCGCAGGCGTTCCTCCCGCCCTGCCGCACTGTCCTGCCCGGCGGGAGGGAAGCGCACCTCGTTCTTCCCTTCAATATAGTCGCGAAGGGCCGCGGCAAAATCCGGGGAATTCGGGCGCTCCTGGGAAAGCGCGTAGGTGAGCGCACAGAGCGTCCCCGCGGCGATGCTGAGTTTTACAAGAAAGGGCAGTCTCTGTATCATACCTCAAGGGATGAGGAGCGGTGCTCTTGTCGTTTTTGCGGATTATCCGCGGAGGCCGCGCGCGCCGCTACCAGATCCTGCTCATGTAGGGGTACGGATTGATGGAAACGTTTCCGAGCCGGATCTCGTAATGGCAATGGTTTCCGGTCGCGGAACCGGTCTGGCCCACGTAGGCGACGAGTTGTCCCTTCGCCACGCTGTCCCCCTGGCTCACGGCAAGGCGCGAGCAGTGACCGTAGATGGTTTCGAACCCGTACTTGTGCTTGATGCGCACCGTGTAGCCGTACCCGCCCATCCAGCCCGCGGTTTCCACGGTCCCCGGCGCCGTCGCGTGGATCTCCGTGCTGTCCGGGGCGGCGATGTCGATCCCCGAATGGAAGTCGCGCCCCAGCCCGAAGGGAGAGCGCCTCCAGCCGAAGAGCGAGGTGATGTTGCCGAAGTTCGGGACGATCGAGGGCGTGTCGTTGACGACCTTGCTGCGCACGTCCACGAAGTTCTTGATCGTCTTGATCGTGTTCGTGGAGCAGATGATGTTCTTTTGTATCTCGCGCAGGGTGAAGATCTCGTCGGGCATGATCCCGGCCACGTTTTTCCTGTCGCCCACCGCGCGCGGATCGAACTTTTCAAGCTTCCAGATGTTGTCGGTCTTCACGTTTTCACCGGCCGCGAGGAGGTATATCTCCTCGATGTCGGGCTTCATGTCCTCGACCACGTCGGCGATGGCGACGGTGAGCTTTTCGAACTTCAATAAATGCGAGCGTATGTCCTTGTAATTCATGAGCAGGCGCTGCTCCTCGCTGCGCGAGCTCGCGTTCTTGATGATCGCGTACGCCGAGGTGACGAGCACCACGCTGAACAGACCCATGAAAAAGAGCACCGTGAACTTGGATATCTGGAAGTTGAAGATCTTCTTCTCGTTGTGGGGAATGAACATCACGGTAATCTTTTCGTGGCCCTTCTCCTGGAACTCGTCCCACCACTTGCCGAATCGCCTGGAATAGATGTAATAGCTCTCCGAGAAGCGCATCCGGAACTTGTTCTGGTACTGCTTTATCTTGAACTTCATTTTTTTCCCTTTATGGCGCGAAACCGGCCTGAAAACTGCACAATTTCAGATATTTAGATTATCGAGAAATACAATTTATTGCGCAAGCTTTTTTTCCCCGGATTAATCGCTTGATTTTGCCCCGCCCGGATCGTACACAATCCGCCATGTCCGACGACCTGTATACCTTGCTCATGAACCGGATCGACGAGGCCTTTGCGCGTCACGATTCGTACTATCCCATCCTCGCGCACACGATCTATGCGCCACTCGAGGGCCTGCTCCGGGAGGCGGGGCCAAAGACCACGTGCGGGAAGGGCTGCGACGCCTGCTGCAGCCGCATCGTCGTCTGCTCGCGCATCGAGGCGCTGGGCATGCTTGACTACCTGCTCGGCTTTACCGAGCGCACCATTGAGGATCTCCGGAAGCTGATCGGTCCCCATGCCTCGCAGTTGAGAAACTTTTTGAACGAGCGCGAGGAATCAGGGGACCGGGACGCGATCTGGTTCGCTCAGAACGTACCCTGCCCGTTCCTGGCCGGGGGCGCCTGCTCCGTCTACGAGGCGCGTCCCCTCTCGTGCCGCACCTACCATTCCACGGACGAGCCGTTCAAGTGCAGGGAGGCCGTGCGCACGGTGGGACAGGTGCAGATGCTCACGGACGCCGAGGCGCTCTTCCAGGTGATCGTATCCAGGGTGGCGGGGCGCGTGGACCCGGTGCTCGCCGCACAGGGCCTGCTCACGCTCATGCTCGACGACGCGCTCGCGGAAGACAACTTCAAAAGAGAAAATCCATAGCCTCGGCGATCGTCGCGACGCCCACGACCTCGCCGGTAAAGCCCGCGTCCCTCGCCTCGAGGCTGTCCTTCTTCGAAAGCACGAGCGTCTTGAATCCCGAGCGCGCGAATTCCTGGATGCGCCGGTGAACCTGCGCGACCGGGCGCACCTCGCCGGAGAGCGCGATCTCCCCGGCCATGCCGGTGTGCGCGGGAATGGGACGCTCGCGCAGGCTCGAGACGATCGCCATTGCCACGGCGAGGTCCGACGCGGTCTCGGTGATGGAGAATCCACCCGCCACGTTCACGAACACGTCGCAGGTCCCCAGCTTGAGCATCCCGTGCTTTTCGAGCACGGCCGCGATGAGTATGAGCCTGTTGAGGTCGAACCCGTCCGCCATGCGCCGGGGGTTCGAAAAGCTCGTGAAGGTGACGAGCGCCTGGACCTCGAAGAGGATGATGCGGCTCCCCTCGAGCGACGCCGACACCGCGCTTCCCGCCGAGTGCGACGAGAACGGCGAAAGAAAGAGCGAGTTCTTGTCGCGCACCTCTTCCAGCCCCTTCCCGGTCATGCGGAAGAGCCCTATCTCGTTCACCGATCCGAACCGGTTCTTGAAGGCGCGCAGTATCCGGTAGTCGCGCGAGAAGTCACCCTCGAAGTAGAGCACCGTGTCCACCAGGTGCTCGAGCATCTTGGGCCCGGCGATCGCGCCGTCCTTCGTTATGTGGCCTATGAGCATGACCGGGACGCCGGTCCGCTTGGCGAGCTCCACCAGACGCGCGGTCGATTCGCGGATCTGGCCGATTGAGCCGCGGAAGCCGGGAAGCTCCCTGAGCGAGAGCGTCTGGACCGAATCGATCACCACGCACTCGGGCTTCCGGTCCTGTACGATTTCCTGGATCTCCTCGACGATGGTGCTGGATGAAACCTGCACGCCGTCCGCCGGAACCGCGAGCCGCTGCGCGCGCTGGCGGATCTGCAGGGGAGATTCCTCGCCCGAAAAATAGATGGACTTCATGGAGCACGCGATCTGCAGCGCGAGCGTGGATTTTCCGATCCCCGGGTCACCTCCCACGAGGATCACCGAGCCGGGCACGATCCCGCCCCCGGTCACCAGGTCGAACTCGGCGATGCCGCTCGTGGTGCGCAGGGGAGGCTCACCGCCCGCCCCGGCAAGGCTGTGGAGCTCGGCGCGTGACGACAGGCGCGCGGGCGCGGACTCGGCGGCCGTGATCGCGTTCCACTCGCCGCAGGCGTCGCAGCATCCCGCCCACTTGGGGTGCTCCGCCCCGCACGAGGCGCAGACGAAGCGCGGCCGCTTTTTGTCGGACCCCTTCGCCGTCACTGCTTGGTCCGGTAGAAAAGCTTGGAGGGATCCTGCTTGAGCGAGTAGAAGAGGTCGCGCGCGTAGATGGACGCGTCGCGCAGGTTGTTGTAGACCTCCTCGTCGGTCAGGAGCTTGCCCAGCGTCCCCCTGCCGCTTTCAATCCTGAATATGACCTTGTTGAGCTCCGCCGAGACCTCGGAGAGGTTGCGCATCGTGATGCTGACCTCCTCCTTGTTTCGCTCCGAAATCTGGGCGAGGTTGCGCGTGAGGAGGTTGAGCTGCTCGATCAGGATCTTCGTGTCGGTCGACATGGTCTCGATCATCACGCGCGCGGTGGAAACCGACTGCTTCACGTCGTAGCGGTTCTCGTCCACGAGACGGTTCAGGTTCGCGACGAACTTGTTGGAGTTCTGGAAAATCTGTGCGAGGATCTCCCCGCCGCTCTGGTCCTGCATGAAACCCTGGAAGGTGAGCATCATCTGGTCGAACGAGGGCGGATCAATGCCGTAGACCTTGTCCCCGTCGCCCAGGAAGTCGTCAACGTCTATGGACGGCGGGACGAACACGTTGATGTATTTCTCGCCTATGATCCCGGTCGTGAAGATCGCGAACTTCGTGGGCCTGATGAGCTTGAACTTCCGGTCGATCCACACCGTCACCTCGGTCTTCTCCGCCGACTGGCTGATCTCCTCCACCTGCCCTATCCGGATGCCGCCCGCGATCTTCACCGGCGCGGAGATGCGCAGGTCGTTCAGGAAACCAAAGTACACCTTGAGACGATACCCGCTCTGCGCCACGTTGATCTTGGCGAGCACGCCCACGAGCAGGAGAAAAACGGTGAAGCTCACTGTCACCATGAGGCCCACCCGCGCCTCGTTGCTGAGTTTCATGCGGCACCTCCCGTACCCGTGCATGACTATACACATCCCCGGCGGACTGTAAATTGATTTTTGTATCCATTACGCATGGGAGTCCGCCCTGCGGCACAAAATTCGGGCACCGCCTTGATTTTTTGAAGCGTCGTGGTTAAGTTTTCTAATCGGGGTGAGGTCAGATGAAGAAACGGCGGGAACTGGACATCAGGATAGGCGGCATGAGCTGCGTGATGTGCTCGCGCACCGTGGAAAACGCGCTCTCCGGTCTCCAGGGAATCGGATCGGCCCAAGTGAACCATGCGACCGGGATGGCGCGGGTGAATTTCACCGGGGACCCGCTCGCGCTCGACATCATGAAGAAGGCAGTCCAGGACGCGGGCTACGAGTTCCTGGGAACCGACGACGACTCCTCGACCGTCAACGAGGAGGAATGGCGCGAACGCGATCTTAAGAAGAAGCGGAACCGGTTCGTCGCGGGCATCGCGGGGGGCTTCCTCCTCATGGGGCTCATGTACGTGCCGGAGCTCTTCCCCGTTCCTATCCACCTGGTGCTCCTTGCGCTCTCCCTTCCGCTCTTCATCTACACCGCCGCGCCCATCTTCCTCGCGGCCTGGCGGGCGCTGCGCAACAGGAACCTTTCCATGGACGTGATGTACGCGATGGGAATCGGCACCGCGTACGGCGCGAGCGTGCTGGGCGCCGCCGGGGTGCTGCCGCACCACTTCATGTTCTACGAGACCGCGGTAATGCTCGCGGGCTTCCTCATGCTCGGGCGCTACCTGGAGAGCCGCGCCCGCGGCCGCACGTCGGACACCATCAGGAAGCTCATCGCGCTCAATCCCGACACGGCCATCATAGAATCGGGGGGGACCGAGCGGCTTGTCCCCCTGGGAGAGGTCCGCGCGGGTGACGTCGCCGTCGTGAAGCCGGGAGCGAAGGTCCCGGTGGACGGCGCCGTGGTCTCGGGCGACAGCTTCGTGAACGAATCCATGCTCACGGGCGAGCCGGTCCCCGTCCACAAGACGGCCGGGGCCCGCGTGACGGGAGGCACGCTCAACACGAGCGGGGTGCTCCGCGTGCGCGCGGAGAAAATCGGCGAGGAGACCGTGCTCGCGCAGGTCGTGCGCCTGGTGAAGCAGGCCCAGGGCTCGCGCCCTCCCGTCCAGCGCGTCGCCGACGGCGTGGTGGCGTACTTCATTCCCGTCATCCTCGCCCTTTCCATCATCACCTTCTGCGCCTGGTACTTTCTCGCGGGAGAATCGCTCCTCTTCTCGTTCACGGCCTTCGTGAGCATCCTGGTCATCGCCTGCCCCTGCGCGCTGGGGCTCGCCACGCCCACCGCGGTCACCGTGGGAATCGGGCGCGCCGCCGAGCTGGGAATTCTCATCCGCGACGGGGAAACGCTGGAAAAGGCAGCCAGCACGACCGACGTG
>CALMJO010000284.1 GCA_937864375.1 uncultured Spirochaetota bacterium | reverse complement strand
CGTTAAAGTGATCGATCACCTTCTGCGCGAAAATCGTCCTCTGCCTCCTGTTCACTTCCTCGACGGCGGTGAGGATGCGCGCCTCCAGCTCGTGTTCCCTGAGCGTATGGATGAGCGCCTTCACGTCCTTTGGAAAGCACGACCCGCCGTATCCGAGCCCGGCGTACAGGAAGGCCGAACCTATGCGCGAATCCGATCCTATCCCCATGCGGACGCTTTCGATGTCGGCGCCCGACAGCTCGCACAGCTGTGCGAGCTCGTTCATGAAGCTTATCCTCGTGGCCAGCATCGCGTTCGCCGCGTATTTCGTGAGCTCCGCAGAGTGTATTCCCATTACGAGCACTCGGTTGCTGTTGCGCGTAAACGTGCCGTAAAGCTCTTTCACGAGCTCCGCCGTACGCACGTTGTCGGTGCCGATTATTATCCTGTCGGGCCGCATGAAGTCCTCGATCGCGGCCCCTTCCTTGAGAAATTCCGGGTTCGACACGACGTCGAACTCCAGCTCCGTTTTGCCGCGCGCGACGAGCTCCTCGGTGATTGCGGCCTTCACCCTGTCCGCGGTGCCCACGGGAACGGTGGATTTGTTCACCACGATCAGGTAGCGCTCCATGGTCCGTCCAACCTCACGCGCGACGTTGAGCACGTGCTGCAGGTCGGCGGAGCCGTCTTCGTCCGGCGGCGTTCCGACAGCGATGAACACGATCAGCGATTCGGCCAGTCCATCACGAAGCGCAGTGGTAAACTGCAGCCTGCCGCCCGATGCGTTTCTCTTCACCATATCTTCGAGGCCGGGTTCGTAGATGGGGATTATCCCCTTTTTAAGATTCTCGATTTTTCTCTCGTCGATGTCAACGCACCAGACGTCGTTTCCCATTTCGGCGAAACACGCGCCGGTAACAAGACCCACATACCCGGAACCCACCACGGTTACTTTCACGTCAGCCTCCAGCGCTTAAGTGCACTCCCGCACGATTTTTAGAATCGCACATACTTCACGGGCACCCCGTTTCGTCAAGCCAATTTCAACCTGGTCAGACGCCGTAATACTCGCGGTACCATTTCACGAACAGAGGAATTCCTTTTTCCACAGGCATGCGCGGCGCATACCCCGTTTCCCTCGCGAAGTCCTCGATGTCCGCGTATGTCTCCTTCACGTCCCCAGCCTGCATCGGAAGGAAATTGATTACGGCCTTTTTTCCCAGGGACTCCTCCAGTAGAGCGATGAATTCCATGAGATCGACGGGGGCGTTGTTCCCGATATTATACACCCTGTAGGGCGCCGCCGCGGTCCCCGGGTCGGGATCCAAACCGGACCAGGCCGGGTCGGGCGCGGGTTTCTTTGCGAGCACCCTGCATACTCCGTCCACGATGTCGTCGATGTACGTGAAATCCCTTCGCATGTCACCGTTGTTGTAGACATCGATCGAAGCGCCGTCGAGGATGGCCCGGGTGAACGAGAAATATGCCATGTCAGGCCTGCCCCACGGTCCATACACGGTAAAAAACCGGAGCCCGGTTACGGGAAGACCGTACAGGTGCGCATAGCAGTGCGCCATGAGCTCGTTCGATTTTTTGGTAGCCGCGTAAAGCGAGATCGGGTGGTCCACGTTATGACGCACGGAAAACGGCACCCTGGTGTTCGCGCCGTACACGGAACTGGATGAGGCGAAAACCAGGTGTTCGATCCCGTGATGCCGGCAGCTTTCCAGGATATTGACGAAACCGGCAAGGTTGCTTTCGACGTAGGCGCGCGGGTTCGTCAGGCTGTAGCGCACGCCCGCCTGCGCCGCAAGGTGGATCACATGGCTGAAGCGCGATTCGGCGAACAGCCCGTCGACCGAGGACGCGTCCTTTAAGTCGATGCGCGCCATCCTGAACCCGGCGTACCTGGATAAAATGGCGCAACGCGCTTCCTTGAGGGAGGCAGCGTAGTAATCGTTGAAGTTGTCGAGCCCCACGACCTGATGCCCCTCATCGAGGAGTCTCCTGGCCGTAAAGAATCCAATAAAGCCGGCTGCGCCTGTAACCAGTATCTTCATATCCACTCTTTGCGCCGTCTCACGCCCCGCGGCAACAGGCGCGGTTCCATGAACCGCCCGCGCAGACCTGGAAAAGTGCCGCATTTTTCAATAATATATGTCATCCCACCGGGTCGTGGGACTCGCCGGCGGGGCTTGACGGGTCTAATAGCTCACGGATTTTTTAAGAAATTCCGTCATTGCCGCATCGGAGTCCTTTTTACCCTTGTTGTACGTTTCCGCGATGTTGAGTATCACGGAGTAGAAATAGGAGAGGTGCGGTACGTAGAAATCGCGCTTGAATTCATTGCGGACGGGAAACGCCAGGCTGTTCTTTACTTCCGAGAGCTTCTTGTTATCGATCATGACCTTGCTGTTGACGATGTGGGTCAGGGTGATATCGTCGGTGCCGGCCGCTCCCGGCGAGGGATCGGTTATCTTCACGACGGTCGAGGTGCCGGTGTTGTAGTCCTTCTCGGTGACCTCGGATTCCAGGCGGCTCACCGAGCCTCCGCCGGAATAGATGCGCATCGTCTTCTCCTGCAGCAGGGTAACCTTGTTCAATAGATCGTCCTTGACCAGGTAATACCGCTTGATCTCGATGCTGTCGCTCGTGAGATCGTAGGACACCTGAAACGGAAGCACCCGGATGTCCTTGACGTTCATGAGGTCGTATTTTTTGACGACGTCTTCGATCTTTGCCGAAATGGACACAATCTGGCTGTCGAGGTCTTTGCCTTCCGACTCCAGCACTTCTGAATTGAGCCTGGACTGCTCTCGCGCTTCCTGAGAGCGCGCCTCCTGCGCCTGGAATCCAGAATACATGACGGCCGCCAGCACAACGGCTATAATCGTTCTGCCCATCAGTCCCTCCGTGAACATGCGCTAATAATGCGGGAAACCGCGTTTCACGCACAGGCATAGTATCTTAACGCAGGAACGGGAAAATCAATAACAATTTATTCATGACAGGAGAATATTGTTGTAATACGAGAATGCACTTCAATTTCCCGATGCGGGCATTATTGTGCTTTACGCTCCCGCCGCGGCGCATATACTGTTGCCTGGAAGCTGAACCGCGGGAACCAACTGAACATGCACAACGTACTTATCGTCGATTTCACCCCGTACAAGGCAACGGTCGAGACGCTGTTCTCCTCCGCGGGGTACGCCACGCGCACGTGCGAATCGGCCTATGACGCAATGGCCCTTCTCAAGGCCGAGGATTTCGACCTGATCGTGACCGAGGTCGAGCTCCCGGGTGACAATGCCTTTGACCTGTACAACTACATAAGCACCTACTATCCGTACATTCCCACCATCATGACCACGGAGAAGAACATCGACACGCTCTTCGACCGCATATTCGCCGAGGGGATCGGAAACGTGCTGCACAAGCCGCTCAAGGGCGACGAGGTGATAAAGCTCGCAGCCAAGCTCATCACCAAGAAGAACATATTCGGGATCGCGAACTACCTGAAGCCGGCGGGCGGCGAGGTCAAGAAAATCCGCATAACGGCCTCGTCCCAGATACAAAAGGCGATCGACCTGGTCATCGAGCAGATCACCGCGTGGGGATTTTCCGTTTCCAACAGGGCCGTGCTTACGCTCATCCTGAACGAGATGGCGATCAACGCGGTATACCACTCGCATGGGTTCACCCATGAAAAGGAAAAACGCGTGCCGGTCACCCTGGGGGAAAACGATTTCGTGGAGATCTATTTCGCTCACGACGATGCGCGCTACGGCATCTCTATCAACGACTACAAGGGCGTGCTCTCGAAGCAGCGGATCCTTGACAGCATCAACCGCGCGATCGAGCAGAACAACCTCATCCTCCGGGCCGCCGAGAGCGGAGAGGACATAAGCGCCCTCGTGGCCGAAACAGGAAGGGGAATCGACCTGGTGCGAAAGCTCCTGGCCGAATACTACTTCGTCATCAGGAAGGGGGTGAGGACCGAGATCATCCTCCTGTTCGACCGGGAATTTTCGCGGGCGGATGATAGCGGCTCATCGCTCAAGATCATCGAGGACCTTACCTGAAAAGGCCCCCATCCCCCGCCGGTCGGGCGCTACCGCGGCTGCCGCGGGGACAGCGCGTTCCTTATGAACTTCATGATGCCGGCTATCACGCGCTCGTCTTCCTCGAACGCCTCTTCCCCGACGAAAACCTTGAGCCTTTCCTTGTAGTATTCCGACGTGTACGAAAACTGCAGGAGCACCACGATATTGTCGATGCAGAGCGTTGCCACCCGGGTATCGAGGTCTGCGTCGACGATTCCCTGCTTCTTCGCTTCTTCGAGCTGCCACCGGTAAAATTCAGCCGAAATGTTCTCCATTTTCTGCGAAAGCTTGCGGGAAAGGTGCGAAAGGCCCTCGGTGGTGATGTCCTGGTAGAGCTGGATGAGCGTGGGATGCGTTTTTGAGAAACGCTGGGCCAGTCTCATCACCTGCTCAAGTTTATGGAATATGTCTCCTTCATCGATGTTGACGCTGGTCAGCGCGCTTTCCAGCAGCGTGTAGGCGTCCTCCACGCAGGCGAGCAGGAGATGCTCCTTGGTGGAAAAATAATTGTACATGGAACCAATGCTTATGTTCGCCTTCTTCGCGATCACATTGATGTTCGCGCCGTTGAATCCCTTGTCCGCGAATTCCGCGGTGGCGACCTTCATGATGCGCTCGCGCTTCTTGTCCGAAATCTTCTCGAACGTCTCCTTGTGGTACTTGCGCGCGGCGGGTGTCTCGTTGTCCTTGTTCCTGGGTTCCTTATTCACGATACGCTTCCTTCCGGTAGTATTATTCAGCCTTCACGTCTTCGATCCTGGCGATAAAACCGTCAAATATCGCCTCGGCCCTGCGCGTGAGGCCAAGCGACTTCAGCCCCCGCGACGCTTTTCGCGCGTTCTCAACGACCATCATGCGTACCGCCTCCGGGGCGCCGGATGATCTCATGATCGCGCGAATTCGGTCTATGTCTCTCCCCGACTTTTCCCTGTTCAGGAAAAGCCCTGTAAATTCCTTCTTCGTCCGCCCGTCCGCCGTCCCGAGCGTGTGCATGACCAGGGCGGTCATCTTCCCCTCCCTGATGTCCGAGTCAGCGGGCTTTCCGGTCTTCCCGGCATCGCCAAAGACGCCCAGAATATCGTCACGGAGCTGGAAGGCAAGCCCCATGGGGATCGCGGCGTCCCGTATGAGTCGGAGCCTTTTCCTTTCCCGCCCGCCTGTCAAGACATATCCCATTGCCATCGGGTAATACGCGGTGTAGTATGCGGTCTTCAGGGTGCTGATGTCGAGCGTCGATTTCATGCTTGCGCCTATGTCCATGGGCATGGAATTCAGGCTGTCGTAAATCTGCCCCCAGGCCGTATACTCGTAGGTATTTCCGAAGTATTCGAGCAGGGGACCCAGGTTTTCGCCGTCGATTCCCGCTCCGCTGATCAACTGGAGCGCGTTCGAAAACAGGACGTCCCCCGCGATGAGGGCGACGTCGCTGCCCAGCAGAGGATTCGCGCTGCGCGCGCCGAAGCGCCTTTCACACACGACATGCAGGGCGTCTCCTCCGCGCCTGGTCCGGGACTTGTCTATTATATCGTCCTGGACTAGCAGGAACGCGTGCATGAGCTCGAGCGCTGCGCCTACCTTGATCACTCCAGCCGCCGGAGCCGTACGGCCGCGGGAGAATCCAAGGAATGACGCGAGGAGAACGAGAGGCCTTATGCGCTTTCCGTCACGCAGGCAGTATTCTCTGAGGTCCGCGTAAATGTCCTTCATAAATCCCATTGGTGCGGTATCATGCTTTTTTTTGAAAAAGCCGTGAATGGAGGCGTCGATGCGCGGCGCATAGGCCTCCTGGAAACGGTCAAAGGCCGCCTGCCGCCTAGCGATCGTGTGTTCAGCAGATTTCATGGTTCGAGCCGTGCGCTGACTTTAGCCCACGATAGTAATCTATAGCGGGACTGAACAAAAAGCCTAGTGACTGTTCCGGGGTGTGTCAATGACTTTTCTCCGCGGCCGGATCGGCGGTACGCGCTCACCCGCATTTCCGGAAGAATGAATAACTTGCAATTTTTTTAAGGCTCGCCGATTATTGCCCGCACACCGGCGCGCGCGCCGGAACAAAAGTCGCCGCGGGGAGACCGCACATGCTGGCCAAGAGAATCATACCATGCCTTGACGTGAAGGACGGCCGCGTCGTCAAGGGCGTGAATTTCATCAATTTCCGGGACGCGGGCGACCCCGTCGAAAACGGAAAGTATTACGACGAGGAGGGGGCCGACGAGCTTGTCTTTCTGGACATCACCGCGTCCGCCGACAGGAGGGCGATCATCCTCGAAATGGTCAAGCGCGTCGCGGAAACCGTGAACATACCCTTCACCGTGGGCGGAGGGATACGGACCGTGGAAGACGTCCGCATGATCCTGGAAAACGGCGCGGACAAGGTTTCCATCAACACCGCCGCCGTCCAGGAACCGGAGATCATACGGGAATCCTCGCTGAGATTCGGTTCGCAGTGCATCCTGGTCGCCATCGATGCGAAACGCAACGACAGGGGAAGCTGGTCGGTCTACCTCCACGGGGGGCGCACACCCACCGACATCGATGCCGTCGAGTGGGCGGCGCGGGCCTGTGGACTGGGCGCCGGCGAGATTTTATTGACGAGCATGGACCGCGACGGAACGAAGATCGGATACGACATCGAGCTCACCCGCACGATCGCCCAGGCCGTCCAGGTGCCAGTCATAGCCTCGGGCGGAGTGGGAACGATCGACCATATGTTCGAGGGCCTTACCGCGGGCAGGGCCGACGCGGTGCTTGCCGCCTCGATCTTCCATTTCAGGGAGATCACGATCCGTGAGGTGAAGAAGAACCTGGCGTCGCGCGGAATTCCAATGCGAATGGCATGAGCCTTACTTGACGAGTACGACGACTATGCCCAGGAGCAGAAGGAACGCGGCCGCCAGGAGAATGATCACCTTCACGTTCATCTTTGGTTCGTCGGGCACCATCTCGCCCTTGGCCATTTCGTAGACCGTATCCATGGCGACTTTTATGCTTTTTTCTTCCTCGACGATTTTGACGAAGATCCCCTTGGCGATTATGCCATGGAGGGTGTAACCCGCGGCGGGATCGTATTTTACCGATTTCACGCGCGCGACCACCGGGGCGAAATTGCCGTCCTTGTACGCATTGAGCGCCTGCGCTACCTGGATCGCCTTGGGGGTGTTTTCAACAAGGCTCACCTTTACCCTGTCCCCCGACTGAAGCTTCGAGATTTCTTTCCCCTTGATGGGCGCAAGTATGAGCGACGCCTTGAGGATCAGCTGAACGCCGTCCTTCCCCTCGACGATCTCTTCCGAGGATGCCGATGCCGACGCCTTCGCCGACTCCGCCTGCGCGTCCGCCTGCCCCTGGCCCTGCAGGGTTGCCTGGTCGAGCTTCTGGGTCGTCGCGGAATACAGCTCCATGTCCAGCGAGGAGATCTGCTGCGCCTCGACGCGCACGTCGATCCTGGCCTGGTTCAGGATGTACTGGATGAGCTTCTGGAACGCCCTTTCTATGGCAATGGTGT
>CALMJO010000283.1 GCA_937864375.1 uncultured Spirochaetota bacterium | reverse complement strand
CGCGATCGCGGGCACGTTCTATCTCATGGTGGGCGCATCGGTGCTGTCCATACCGGTGGGGGTCGTCACCGCGATTTACCTCACCGAGTACGCGCAAAGCCCGGGGCTCGTGAAGCTCATTCGCCTGGGCGTGAACAATCTCGCCGGCGTGCCCTCGGTGGTGTTCGGGCTCTTTGGCCTCTCCTTCTTCGTGACCTTCTTGGACTTTGGGACCTCGATCGCCGCGGGATCCTTCACGCTGGGACTCCTCAACCTGCCCGTGATAATCCGCGCGACCGAGGAGGCGCTCCTCACGGTGCCCGGCACGTACCGCGAGGCCTCCCTCTCGTTGGGCGCAACGCGCTGGCAGACCATCTATAGAATCGTGCTCCCGAGCGCGCTGCCCGGCATCCTCACGGGTGTCATGCTCTCCCTGGGGCGCGCGGCGGGAGAGACCGCGCCCATAATGTTCACCGCCGCCACCTTCTATTCGCCGGACCTCCCGGGATCGCTCCTGAGCGAGGTGATGGCGCTCCCGTACCACATCTACGTCATGGCTACCGCGGGCACCCACATACAGGCGACGCGTCCCCTGCAGTACGGGACGGCGATCGTGCTCATCATGCTGGTGCTCGTCCTGAACATGGCAGGGCTTGTCATGCGCTACAGGTTCAAGAAGAGGATGCGGGGCGCGTGATTCGTCGCGCTTCCCGTCAAGGCCCGGTTGATTTCTCAAATTCCTTTGAATTGCGCGGCCCTGAATGTCATCGCCGATTCCGGCGCCAGTTCGAACACGCTCAGCATCCCGGTGATGCCTTTGACATCGTGCGTGCCTGCTCTGCCGCACTTGAAGCTGTCTCCCACGAGCAGTCGCGCCCGTTCGCTGAGCATTATCCTGTCGACGGGACAAAGCTGCTCAAGCCGTGACGCGATGTTGACGACCGATCCGATGGCGGTGTAGACCTTGCGGTCCTCCGGTCCGAACGTGCCCACGGTCGCGACTCCGGCGCTTATCCCGATCCGAAGCCTCAGTGAATGAGCGATTCCCTGGGCGTGCCATTTTTCTCTCAGGGACTTCATGGTGTTCTGCATCTCGACCGCCATTCCCGCGCACCGGAGCGCCTGGGAGGTCTCGCTGAATTCGTCGATGGCGCCGAACAGGATCATGATTCCGTCTCCCATGAACTTGTCCACCAGCCCACCCCACGCATGGGCGATTCCGGTCATTGAATGAAGATAATCGTTCAGGACGCATGAGGTGGTTTCGGGAGGAAGGCTTTCCGTCATCGCGGTGAATCCCTGGAGATCGGTAAAGCAGACCGTGATGTGCTTCCGCTCGGTTGACGCTCCGAGGGAGTCTTCATTTCGCATTATGGAGCTGGCAAGCTGGGGCGGAAGATAGCTGTTGAGACGCTCGCCGATCTTCAGTATGCGTTTCTGCATGGTCCTGTTGCCCGCGATTATCCTGGCGATCATGAAGAGCGAAACGATCGTGAGAAGCGCCAGGGAAAGCGACACCATGACCGTAAAGTAGACATTGCCGTTCGCTATCTCCTGCGCGGCCAGCGCGTCAATAGCGCTCACGATGCGCTCCATGCGGGAGATGGCGTCCTGCTCCCGCTCCTGCATGATCGAGGCCGGGTCGCGATCACGCGCGTTCCGGGAGCGCTCCATCTCGAAAATCAGCGAGACGTATTCCTCCGAAAGGGCGCCAAGGAGCTCCCGGGTTTCCCTGATCCGGGACTCGATCTCCTCATGTCCATAAAGCGACATCTGGAGATTGAACAGGGAGTCCTGGATGAGGGCGGTGTAGCGGGAAAACTCGTAGTAGTACGCGCGGTAGTCTGCGGCGAATTCCCTGCTGAGGAGGAGATTTTTCCAGGTCCTGATCTGTTTAAGAAACAGCGCCTGGACGTCCTTCACGCCGGCCGTCGCCTGCGTATAATGGGCGCTCCTTTGCTGGGACTGCTTAAGCGAGTACAACCCGAACGCCCCGTTAATAATGAGGATGCAGAGAAGCGTCGTCAACCCCGCAATCATCATCCAGTTGGATCGTACAAATAAATCGTTTTTCATATGGGTTAATCCTTGATCAGGAGGATTTGATTCATGCCGGTGCAGGGAAAACGGTTACGGTTAAGCGGTGATCAAGGAACGGTGAAGATTTTACTGTGATCGGGGAAAAGCGCGAAGCCGGCGTCCGGAAGAATTGTTTATTACTTCACATGAAATTCATCATTTTTTCAGGGTGCTCACCCATCTTTCATCCGACATATAAACCTTTTACAGGAGGACATCACAATGGAAATATCTCAAGGGGCTTACGAAAATACGGCGGGAAAATATGATAACGGGATAGGGGCGCTCCTGGCGCGTCCCTACATGCTCCAGATTGCCGGCTTCAGGGGAAAGGTCCCGATGGAGATCGACAAGGGCGAATACGTCGTCAAGACGGCGGAAAATGAGTTCGAACTGGAACAGGCGCTCAGGCTCAGGCACGATGTGTTTATCGTCGAGCTCCTTGGCAGGAAGAAGCTCTTTGGCATCGACATCGACAGGTACGACATGATGTGCGACCACCTGATGGTCGTCGACAAGCTCTCGGGCGCGTGCGTGGGCACTTACAGGCTGAATTCGAACCTGTACTCAACGGATTTTTATTCGGAATCGGAATTCCATCTTGGCACATTCCCGAAACTGGAAGGGAGAAAACTGGAGATAGGCAGGGCGTGCATTCGAAAGGATTTAAGGAAGAGCAACATGATGGGCCTGCTATGGGAAGGGATCTACGCGTACATGGGAAAGATAGGAGCGCAGTACGTGTTCGGCTGCTCGAGCATCATGACGACGGAGCCGCTCGAAATAGCGCTCGCGTATCGGTATCTGAAAGACTCGGGCTTTCATACCGACGAACTGGGCATTCAGCCCAGGAAAAAGTACGCCATGAAAGTTACTCCCGCGGCGCAGCGCGTTATCGACCTGATGGGCCCGGAGGCAATAAAGCAGGCGGCGGGCAAGCTCATACCGCGGCTGATCGTCGACTATTTGAAGTTTGGGGCGCGCGTGTGCGGGGAGCCCGCGGTGGATAAGAATTTCAGGTGCGCCGACGTCTTCACCGTGCTCGACCTCGGGAACCTCAATAATTCCTACAAGGAAGCGCGGTTCGTGAAATGAGGGGCGGCGTTCATCCCGAATGCGTCGTGAAATGAATTCAGGAGGAGACTAAAGCGATGAGATCGTATATTGCAGGGATTTCATTCATCGTGCGAAGCCAGGTGGCGAGGCCGTCAAAGATAAGGGTCCGTGAATCCAGGCTGAGCGTGGAAGGCGCGCACGTCGACGCTCTCGTCTATCTTCCCCGCGCGCGCCGGAGCAGGGGCACCATCCTGGCGGTGCACGGGATGGCCGCCATGGCGAACAGGGACCCGAGGATGGCGGGCGTGTGCAGGGCCTTCGCGGCGTGCGGCTACACGGTGATTGCGCCTATTTACGGGGATATCGCCTCGTTTACCATCACGTTCCGGACCGTGAAGAGCATAGCGGGGACGATCACAGCGCTTTCGGGGGACAAGTCGCTCTGTCCAGCCGGCAGGGTCTCGCTGTTCGCGCCGTCCTTTTCCGGCGGAATGGCCCTGCTGGCGGCGTCAATGCCGGAGACGGCGGGCGTCGTCGACTCGATCTGCGTGGTGGGCAGCTACGGCAATGTGGCCTCCGCCGTGCGCTATCTCCTGGGTCGCCAGGACATTGATGATTACGGCAGGCTCATCATCCTTCATAATTTCATCGGACACGCCCCGGGCGTTTCCAAAAAGATCCCGGGCGCGCTCAGGTCCGCTATCCTGGACAACGGCCTCAAGCGGGACATCCCGCTTCTGCCGCAGCGCCTTTCCCGATTGAACGAGGGAGAGCGTGCAGTCATCAACAGACTTTTCAGCGACCCTGGATTCAGGATGATTCAATGGAGCCGTATCGTCGAAGAATCGGGAAAAGTAAAAAGGCTGTTGAAAGCGCTGTCCGTGGTTGGAAACATGAAGGGGCTCAGCGCGCCGGTAACGCTCATTCACGGGGCGGAAGACCGCGTAATCCCTCCCGCGGAATCCCTGAAAATACGCGATTGCCTCACCGTTCACGGGGTCAGGAACCGGCTGCTCATTACCCCGCTCATAGGGCACGGCGACGTTAAATTCGGTCCCGGCGCATTAAGGGAGGCGTTCAGGCTGGCCCGGACCTTCGCGTTTTTCTTCAAGCACGCCTCGGGGGCCGGGCGCGCCGCCTGAGAGGGCGAAGCCCGGGGCGAAAAAATTAACAGGAAACTGACATTTTCTTAATCGGGACATCACGACGGGGCGCTTCATTACAGGAGTTGACCGGGCCGATTTGAAGGCCCGCACTCATGATGAAGCGAGGAATCGGTATGGAATCGGGACAGCTGTTCAAGAAAGAGGTGATGCGGGAGCTCGACGAGTTCCTGGACGGCCAGGCACGGCGGTTTCCGGAGGGCGAGTTCCTGACGATGGACCTCCACTGCCACGATCGCAACAGCGACGTTCCGGACGAGCTGCTGGGAAGAATACTGGGCATCCCTGAAACATGGCTGGAGACCGAACGCCTGATCAAGGTGCTCGCCGCTCACGGCTGCGACGTCTTCACCGTCACCAACCACAACAACGCGCGCTCCTGCTGGGAGCTTCTGGAGAAGGGCGTCGACGTGCTGGCGGGCGCCGAGTTCAGCTGCATGGTGCCCGATTACAGGATTGGAATCCATGTCCTCGCCTACGGCTTCATACCCGAGCAGGAGAAAAAGCTCCTGAAACTGCGATCCGACGTGTACCGGTTTCAGGAATACGCGCTCGAGCACGACATTCCCACTATCTGGGCGCACCCGCTTTACCACTACAAGGCGTCGGGCGGACCGCCCATGGAATTCTTCGACAAGATGTCGCTCGTGTTCGAGCGCTTCGAGGTCATGAACGGCCAGCGGGATTCCTGGCAGAACATGCTGGTGAAGGAATGGATCGGATCGCTCACCCCGGAAAGGATAGACGGGTTTTCCAAAAAATTCGGCATCGCTCCCGGCGCCTATTGCGCCAATCCTTACCGGAAGGCCATGGCGGGAGGTTCCGACAGCCACATGGGCATTTTCGCCGGGCATACGGGCTCGCGGCTGCACGTCCCGGAACTGCGGCAGGGGACGACCATCCAGCGCTCGGCGCTCGCGCTCGAGGCCATTCGCAGGGGCGACATGGCGCCGTTCGGTTCGCATAACGACAGCGAAAAGATGGCTATCACCTTCCTGGATTATTTCTGCCAGATCGGGCTGAACATGGAGGACCCCGGGATGCTGCGCATGCTGCTGCACAAGGGCGACGCCAGGGACAAGCTCATCGCCTTCATGGTCACGAACGCATTCGCCGAAATCAGGCGGCACAGGCACACGCTGAATTTCCTCAATGTGTTCCACGATTGTTTCAGCGGGAAGGTGCCGGGATTCAGCAAGCGCTTCGTCGTTCCCAGGGCGTACCGCGAGGTGTTCTTCGAGGCGTCGTCAATGGCGATGGCGCAAAGGGATGATCCCGCGCGCGCCCTGCCCAGGATAGAAAAATCGACAGGATTGATTTTTGACAGCCTCACCTCGCTCCTGTTCGGCCGCCTGGATTCAAAACTGAAAAAGCTGCTGAAAGACGACGGTCTTGGTTCGCTCAAGGTCGAGGAACTCATGGGACGCCTTGAGCTTCCCGGCCACCTGCGCAGCCTTTTCGATCACCTCGACGACGAGCGGAAGAAACCCATGAGTTCGGTGAACATCGCGGAATTCTTTGACGGCCTGTCCTTCCCGTTCCTCGCGTCATCCGTCATCGCGGCGGCGTATTTCACCAGCGCGCGGGTCATGTACAAGTCCAGGCCCCTCCTCGCGGAGTTCGCCGGGCGGTACGGCAAGCTGCGCCACCCTGAACGCACGCTCTGGCTGACCGACACCTTCGAGGACTCCAACGGCGTGGCCATGGTGCTCAAGTCCATGCTTTCCGAGGTGCGGGAAAAAGACCTGCCTATAGATTTCCTGGTCGCGAGCCGCACCCTGGAATCCGGCGACCATCTCATCGTGGTGCCGCCCGTGTCGGAGATCACGATGCCGTTCTACGAGCAGCAGCCCGTGAGAATACCCAACCTTCTGCAGATCCACCGGCTATTCAAGGAAGGAGAGTACAACAGGATCATCTGTTCGACCGAGGGTCCGATGGGGCTGGTCGCGCTCTACCTGAAATACGCCTACTCGGTTCCCGCTCATTTCTACGTCCATACCGACTGGATGATGTTCGCGGACAAGGTGCTCAAGTTCGACGAGATCAACAAGGACCGCCTCCGCCGTCTGCTGCGGACTTTTTACAGGGCGTTCGACGGGCTCTTCGTGCTCAACACCGACCAGCACAAGTGGCTCACGGGCGGCTCGATGGGCTTTGACCCCTCGAGGGTTTTTCTCACCGCGCACTGGGCGGAGAAGGAATTCAGGCCCATGGACGCCGACAAAAAGCGCGTGTTCGGGGTGGAAAAAGACGTTCCCGTGCTGCTGTTCGCGGGAAGGGTCTCGGAAGAGAAAGGCGTGCTTGAGCTGCCGGCCGTCATGGAAAGAGTGAAATTTGTGGGTTTCATTCCAGACTCTGACTTATT
>CALMJO010000282.1 GCA_937864375.1 uncultured Spirochaetota bacterium | reverse complement strand
ATACTAAAGTCTTCGACTGAAGTCGAGGGTTTTACTCCCCGTATGAGACAATAAGTGAGGGGGCCGAGCTGCTTTACAGTCTTCAATCGGGCTCACGCACCAATCGAAATGCACGTGAACCGGCAGGCGGGTGATTCTTCGGGGCCGGAATAATACGCTCCTGTCTTCATAAAAATCATGCCAGATTCCCCGATACGGCTGGACCGCGCCGCCGGCAGGGGGCATACTCCCGCCACGAGTCCGTCCGAACTTCATCGCCGATCAAAGCGAGCGGCAGGCGTACCCGTGCGCTGCCATGCAAAAGGAGATTGCCGTGCGAAAACTGACCTCGTTCACTTTCATTACGCTCAACGGCTGCTACAGGGGCTCCAACGAAGACATAAGCCGGCACAGCCACGGCCCGGCCCTTATCTCCTGCTCGGGCGATCGGTCCACGGCATCCCCGATTTCTCCACGGTCGCGGGACAGAGATCGTGGAGCTGCTTCGAGCGCCACTCTTTGCAATTGTAATAACTGACGACATCGGTGCATGGGTAGTAGGTCTCGCCCGGTTCCAGGCTCGCTCCCGCCGCGAGGTTGTACTGCCGCACGATGAACGCCATCGATTCCCGGTTGCAGTCCGGGAGATCGGCCTTCTTGGCCCGGCATTCCTGCAGGCAGACGGACACGAACTTGTCCGTCAGCCCGGTATACCTGCCGCCGGAAAGCGCCATAAGCCCGTCCAGCCGGGCGAAGCATAAAAGCGCGAGCAGTGCAACAATCAAAACATTTGCAAGCAACAGCTTTATCATGTGGCGCGCTCCATCATTCGGAATTCGATCCCGATTATTTGACTTGTTGCTTTTTTCCGATCATGTCATTTCGAACCCGGTCTTTTCGGGTGAGAAATCTTGGTCCGTATAGGCTTTAAGATTTCTCCCTGCGGTCGATGACAGATTAGCAACAACTCAATTGAATTCTGATTGCCGCGCTCGATGCCGTCAACCACTTCCCTGCCCCGCTACGCCCGCTCCGCGATCGTCATGAGGTTGAGGGACATGCCGGAGATCCCCTTCGCGGTCGAGGCCAGGATTATGTCGCATTAGCTCACGGCATTTCTCCCTTCCATTGATGGTGAAAGCGGGTGCTGCGGGAATACAACTCGACATGGCGCACTGACTTTAACACTTTAATCGACATGGACATCGAGAGCAGGCATATGTCAGAAAGTGCGCACAAGAATCACCGAGCGCCTGAAGGAAGGCACGATTGACCAGCGCTACGGAAGGATTGTCATGGCCGCATTCGAATTAAGAACAAAGGGAGATTATGACGTTTTCATTGATTTCAAATGGACAGAAGTAATTTAACTTTTCGAAGAGATGAAAGATTTAATAAATACAATTAAAAGAAGCTCCATCACCAAACACTACCGTAAAATATCCCCCTCACACCTCGTACTCCATGACGAGCGGCGCATGGTCCGAAAACCATTTCTCCTTGTACACGGATGCGCTCACGACCTTCTCCCGCATTCCCGGCGTGATCACCTGGTAGTCGATCCTCCATCCCACGTTGTTCTCCCGCGCGCGCCCGCGATTTGACCACCAGGTGTACTGGTGTTCCTCCCCGTTGACGACGCGAAATGCGTCCACGAAGCCCGCGTCCCCGTAGAGCCTGTCCATCCACGCCCGCTCCTCGGGAAGGAATCCCGAGTTCTTCTGGTTGCTCCTCCAGTTCCTGATGTCGATGTTTTTATGGGCGATGTTCCAGTCCCCGCACAGCACGTACTCGCGCCGCGAGCGCCGGAGCTTCATTAAAAATTCCATGAACCTGTCCATGAACGCGTACTTGACGGCCTGCCGCTCGTCGCCGCTGGAGCCGGAGGGAACGTACACCGACGCGACGCAGAGCTTCCCGAAGGACACCTCCACATAGCGTCCCTCGTTATCCATCTCCTTCCAGCCGAGCCCGTATATGACCTTGCTTGGCTTCTCCCTGGTATAGAGCGCGACGCCGGAGTAGCCTTTTTTCTTCGCGCACAGGTAGTACGCATGGTAGCCGTCGGGATGGAAGGCAGCATCCTTTACGTGATCGTCAGTGAGGCGCGTCTCCTGCAAACAGATGACGTCGGCCTTCTGATTTTGCATCCAATCGAAGAATCCCTTTGACGAGGCGGAGCGCAGCCCGTTGCAGTTGAGCGTGATTATTTTCATGGCGACCCTTTTGGCAGGCTTGATCGATTTTCGTATTTTTATTTTACAAGCACGTTGTATATGACCGCCTTTGAAGCCATGGCAATACTTATGAAGCACGCCATCCCGGCTATATAGGCAAGCAGGGACAGGATCATGCCGACGGCACCCAGGTACTTGAAAATGAGCCCCAGTATGGCCAGCGCGATCCCCACCGCAAGTCCCGCGAGTATAAAGAGGACGAGCCTTCCCAGGAAGATCGTCCATTTCTTTCCGTAAGTAATGGAGTTGCTCTTGTTTATCGCCTCCATGGGCGAGAGCTCCTTGTCGATTACGAGGAGGACCGCAAGGCTCCACGAAAGGCCAATGACGATGCCCGGGATGACAAAGAACATGAACCCGATCCATACGCCCATCCCGATGAAGGACGAGGCGAGAAAGAATTCACCCATGCGCTTCCTGTACGCGGGCTCGAATATTTCGGTCATGGAGATTGACTGATCCTTCGCCATCTTGGTGGTAATGCCCACGAACAGCCCGATGGTGGTTCCAACATTAAGGTAGGGAATCCACATGGTGAGAATCCAAAGGATAACGTTCACGAGCAGCGGGACCATATTCTTGAGACCCTTCTCAAAACTCTTTTTGATGATCATGTCGACAGCAAGGTTTTCCATTGATGCATCCTCCTTTCGATAATGTAAAAACGAAGCGATGCGAACAAGCCTGCCAATCGGGATTATGCGGAACACCCGGCGGGTCGAGGGCCGGGTCCGTATGCAAACACGCATCCGGGTAGCTTACACCAAGAAACGCTAAAGTCAATGAAATAATCAGGAAGCCAGCGGGTCAAAAATCTCTTGCAATTTTGTCCGATGCGGCCGCATAGTACGGCAAGCGGAATCGGAATCCCCGGTATTAAATACAGAGCTGCGTGCGAAGGAGACTCAATGGCCGTCCAGCAAAGGAAACGACGCGTGTTCGTGTGCTTCGACATCGCGAACGACGCCAAGCAGTTCCAGTTCATCACCGCCCAGTCGAAGCTGCCCGACTCGCCCTTCCAGATCGTCGACTTCTCCGTACAGTGGACGCCGCCGGAGGCCGAGTGGCGGGAAAAGCTCAGGAAGCGTCTCGCCCTCATCGAGGTGGTCATCCTCATGGCGGGGCCCAAGGCCTTCCGCGCCCACAACGTGCTCGAGGAGGTGGAGATTGCCGTCGAGCTGGGCAAGCCCATCATCCAGACTTTTGGGACGCAGTTCGCCGACTACAAGCCCGTTCCCAAGGCCGGCAAGATCGCGAAGTGGAACTGGGAGGCGCTGAAGACGTACATGAACAAGCCATAAGCGCGGTAGCGTACAGGCCGGTCGCGACAGGCCTGTACGCTACCGCCCCCCCTCCATGAAAAAATATTGATTTTAAACCAACGCGTTCTATATTGGTTTTCACCCGGCGGCGTCCATTTCCGCATGAATGCAGCTCGGCCCCCCGAATCCTTAATGATCCGGGGCGTCCGGCGGACCCGCGTACCGGGATCACAGCGAGGCGTCATGATTGTCACGACCAGGAAAGACCCGCAGCAGGTTCTGGGCATCGCGAAGAACGCGAAGCGCATCGTGATCATAGGCTGTTCCGAGTGCGCGGCGGTGTGCCAGACCGGCGGCTCCGAGCAGGTGAAGGAGATGGCCGCGCGCTTCGCCGACCGCGAGGTGCTCGCCACCATCTCCATCGAGTCGCCCTGCGACAAGCGGATCACCGCGCGCGACCTCAAGCGTATCGAGGAGGAGCTTGGCGCGGCCGACACCGTGATCGCGCTCACGTGCGGGAGCGGCGTACAGGCGATCGCCGAGGTGACCGGCCGCGAGATCATCGCCGCGCTGGACACGCACTTCCTGGGAATGGTCGAGCGGCTGGGAAAATTCCACGAGCGCTGTTCGCACTGCGGGAGCTGCATCCTGAACGACACGGCGGGAATCTGCCCCGTTACGCGCTGTCCCAAGGGCTTGCGCAACGGCCCCTGCGAGGGCGTCAACGGAACGAAGTGCGAGGTGTTCGAGGACCGCGCGTGCGTCTGGAACGAGATTTACGAAGCGCTCAAGGCGCGCGGGCAGCTCGACCGCTTCGCGATCTACCATGGGCCCGCCGACTGGGCGCGCTGCATGAG
>CALMJO010000281.1 GCA_937864375.1 uncultured Spirochaetota bacterium | reverse complement strand
CCCCAGGTATTCACCCGCGCGCGTCTGGGCATGCGCGAGATGGAGTCCGCGCTCGCGGACGCGCTCCAATCGAGGCGCCCCGACCGCTCTTCGCGGATCGTGTTCGTCATCCCGGAGTCGCGCGCGGGTGAATACCTGGGGCACAAACGGGAAAACATAAGTCGGCTCCGCGAGCGGTTTCCCGCGCTCACGCTCGACACGCGCATCGACCCCCGGGTAAACGTATTGACGCTGGAATTTCTATGAGGCTATACCGGGGAGGGGGCCGAATTGCAATGAACCTGATCACGCGCCTTAAGGAAGGGGACGCGTGAGCAGAATGCTCCTTCCACGGGGCCCCATCAAGGGAGATGGAAGAGATAACGGATCAAAGGCGATTGAGGAGATAAAGGCGGTGGGATTACTGTTTCAAAAATGAATCCGGTTCAAGCGACCGAAACTCCCAACAGGAAGGATCATCAAATATCCTTATCCCCCTATCTCATCCATCTCCCCATCCCCCGCTCTTACACGTCTTTCGCCTTCATTCTTTACATCCCCGTGGGCAGGTCGATGAAGTGGCTCGCGAGACCAAACTTTTTCGCGCAGTGTGCGGCGAGCGCCCTTACGCCAAGCGTCTCGGTCGCGTAATGCCCACCGAAGACGACGCTTATTCCGTATTCCTTTGCCGTGTGAAACGACGAGTGCTTCGTCTCGCCCGTGACGAGCGTGTCGTACCCGGAGCGCGCCGCCTCTTCGAGGGCGAACGTTCCCCCGCCGGAGACGATCGCCACCTTCGAGGAAACCGCGCAATTTGCGAGCACCGTGCACGGTGCGCCCGTGCCGCCGGCGAGCGTGGATGCGAGCGCGAGCGGGTTGACCGGTGCGGGGAGCGTCCCTCCGCACCCGATCGGCACCCCGTGATACTCGCCGAACGGCTGCCGGTCATCGATCGAAAGCAGGCGCGCGATTTCCGCGTTGTTGCCCACCTCCGGGTGAAGATCGAGCGGAAGGTGCGAGGCGTAGAGTGCCAGCCCGCGTTCGATGAGCGTTTTTATCCTCCTGTAGTGCGCGCCCGTGACGGTTTGAGGCTCTCCCCAGAAAAGGCCGTGGTGCACGATGAGCAACTGCGCGCCGCGCTCGGCGGCCATTTCGAACGCGGAAAGCGACGCATCGACCGCCGCCGCGATCGTCGTAATGTCGACGGGCCCTTCGACCTGCAGGCCGTTCAGCGATTCATCCCTGATCTCCGCCGTGCGGAGGTAGGAATCGAGATAGGTGACAAGATCGGAGCGCTTCATGGTGTCCCCCGGAGAATTATTTGATTACTGTCGGGGAGGGCATGTCAAGGCATTCTGCGAATTGAAAAGCGAGGATTTTGTTTCTTGCCGGTAGTTTTCCGGCATGGATTATATACAAGGAAAGAGTGTCCCTGCACCGGCAGGAGTTCCCTGTAACAAACTTTCCATACCACAGTTTCCTCCGAAGAGCCTGCGCCGCCATTCTCGGCAAAAAGCCCCCGTGAAGGGGGCTTGATAATTATCTCGTTGAACTGCATTCACGACTAGTGCCGCCGGCCGTTGAATTCCGTACTTACGGCCGCACCTCCGGTGTTTTAGATCCGGTCTATGGCAGGAAACCGGGTTCTATGCTTACGGATATCATATAGCGTATACACACGCTGGTTATCAGAATGAAATCGTCTCCGCGATAAAAACACTTATACTCGACTGGGTTTCCTCTTTTACTCTCTTTGTTTGTGACATGGTCTCGTCCGCACGGTATAACTGCATTTTTCCATAACCCAGACGCTGCACGACACCGATCGTCGTCCAGGACATGGAAGGCCTGGAGTCGGCGCCGCCGCCAATTGCTTTGCCGATTACCATGCTCACAGTTCCGCCGTAATAGTCCCATTGTTCCTTGTTCCTGGACTTTACCGTGACATCATCCATCTGGCTGAAATCGGTAAAAAACCCGCCCCGGAGAATCAATGTCTCGGCGAGGAAAAACTCGAACCCGGCTTTGAAGTTTATGACCGCATTGTCGTTTGTTTCCGAGGTAAAGACCGGCACCGCCTCTATGGATACGCCCCATGAATTTGTCCTCTCGTACCCGTACCCGATCGACAGGAATCCGGGGAGGACCCTTCCGCCAATCTCATCTTTGAGGGGCTCCCTGTCCGAGGTGACCGTCATACCCGCGATTGAAGACTTGCTCTTTATTTCCTCCTTCACCCGTCCGGATACCCGAAACGCCGGCGTCTGGCCGTAAATCCCTATGCTGTTTCCCCCTCCAAGCAGTATCTGCGCACCAAGGCCTCCATGCAGCGTCTGCTGTTCCCGCACGGTTCGCTGATCGGTTGTGAAGAGTATATTAGACGCAGGGGGGAGGGGAAGCAAAGACAATAAAACATTAGTCTGTATTTCCAAATTGTATCTATTCAGGCCATAGCAAGCCGACACTCCAATGTTCAGCCAGTCAAAGAGCTGTGTCCCGAATCCCAGCATTCCCATGTAAAATTTTTCATTCAGGACCAGCTGCACATCGGCATCAATCAGCATTGTTGGCCCGGTCGTCACCACTTTACCCTGTGCGGTGAGACTGCTCTGGTAGGGAACAAACAGGCCCGCGGCTATCGCGGATTTCTCGCCCACGCGCATGGCGTACGAAAGCGTGTTCGCGACGACCGAGTAATCCTCAAACGATACATCGAGGGAGTCGTAGGACCCGTCCGCGCGCTGGAATTCATTATAGCCGCTAATATCCTGCTTGTAATAGTTATAGCTGTTGGCCGCCACGTTCAGCGTCGGGGTTTTGACGCGCGCAAGGCCTGCCGGGTTGTACCAGAGCGCGGAGCTGTCGTCCGCGAGGGCGGTAAACGCTCCGCCCATGCTTGCCCCCCGCGCACCGATGAGATGCTGGTAGTTGTTATACACTGTTTGGGCGCCGCCCTCACTTGCAAGGAAAAGTAGCGCGAGTGTGCACAGTAGTATTCGTTTCATGGTAATCACCTCATTGTTATTGGACATTTAAATATCCGCCAACTGGATAGCAAGGTTTATTTCTTCGGATGGTTTATATCCGGAGATTTTTATTTTTTCCAAGAAAAAGCTCTATGTCTCAATTCGGTATACGGATGCATCCCTTTATTAATCAAGCCTCTCCTGGGATAATAGGCGTACGTTTGCAGGATTTAGTATCATCTCCAAGCACGGTCGGGAGCGATTGGAGTAAGTAATACTCAATACCGACAGGCGGGGGAAGGAAGAAATGAAACCGCCACCCAAACATATAATGAGATAACTTACAGGGTCACAGCCTCTATGCGGCTTCCCTATTCCTTATCCAAAGCGCACCGTAATAGAAAAGAACCGGCGCGGCAAGCCAGATGAGCTGGGGTACCAGGGTGATGTGCCGGTCGTTGAATAGAAACATTGAGGGATTCCACCAGGCAGGGTTGTATTCCCATCCTCCGGAAAAGGTGCTCAGCAGTTCCACCGCCAGCTCCTGGGCCTGACCCCATGCGAGGAGAACGGCCAGCTCCGCCGGCTTGAAGGAGTCAAAATGCGGTTCCCTGCAATGAAGCTTAACCAGGAGCACGCCGCACAGGAACAGTCCGCCGTCCCACAATGTGTGGCTCACGATAATGAAGACAAAGTGCACGGGCGGCGGCGTAATGAAACTGAATATGTCGACGATGCCAAGACCGTCGAGGACGGAAAGCGGCACCTCCCAGGTGAGCCCGATGGCAGTGCCGAGCCAGAACAGCTTCCACGTG
>CALMJO010000280.1 GCA_937864375.1 uncultured Spirochaetota bacterium | reverse complement strand
TACACCTCTCTATTCGTCGGCAGCGTCAGATGTGTATAAGAGACAGGGGAAGGGAAGCTGTTCATTCCCGGCGTATTTACCGGGAGGCATACGTTCAGGGTGATCCCAGTCGATCCCGTGAAAACCAGGCTGGTGCAGGAAGAAGATTTCAACGGGATACTGGTTCCCTTTTTCAGCTTCGATTCGACGGTGGAGGGGTTCACGGCGATGAACAAAGAGCTTAAAAAGAGGGTCGAGGGGAAGTGACCGCACGCTTTCCGCTTTTTCCTGTTGAGTGGTTGTTTAATTGGATGTCCGCGGGGATCAATGACAGATTCAATGGATTTCGTGCAACGGAAAAAAGGTCCATATCATACGTGGAACATGAATCGATGCATGATTCAATCTGCGCTGAAAACTGAATTCACTTTCTTTTAGACAATAATCCGGGAAGGAACGCGATCATGAACCAGGGCGGGAAGGCCGTAAGAATTGCCGGAATTTTGTACATACTCTGTTTTGTCACGGGCATCCTGAGCATCGCCTCCGCCGTGGACGATCCCAAGTATCTCGTCGAGGCGGCATCGAATGCGCCCGGCGTCATGACTGCGGCCTTTTTCCATTTTCTCATGGCCCCGCTGTACGCGGGAATCGCGATCGCGCTCTACCCGATTCTTAGAGAGCACGACCGTTGGCTGGCGCTCGGGTTTGCGGGCTTCAGGATCATGGCGGGCGTGTTCGTGATAATCGGTGTGATCGTGCTGATGATGCTGCTTTCCCTGAGCCAGGAGTTTGTCAGGGCCGGGGCTCCCGCGGCGTCGCACTACCAGACCCTGGGCGCATTATTGCAGGCGGCGCGGGACCTGGTGAACCACCTTGCCACCGTGGTTTCCGTGAGCATGGGCGGACTCATGCTCTATTGTCTTCTCTACAGAACAAGGCTCGTTCCCCGCTGGCTGTCCGCGTGGGGCCTCGCGGGAAGCGCCCTGGCCATCGCGGCGAGCATGCTGTTCCTGTTCCGTCTCGTCGACATCATCACTCCCGCTTACCTGGCGCTGAATCTTCCCGTGGCGCTGCAGGAGATGGTATTCGCGGTGTGGCTGATCGGTAAGGGATTTGATTCTTCCATCGCTACTGCCGCATTATAAATAATTGAAGCGAAACGTGAAAATCCGTAAGAATCTGTTTGATTTAATTGCGTTCGTAGTCCCATGAATTTTCCCTGGTCAAGGACCTCAACCATGAACCCAGCCATACGACTCGAAGCTCCCACCGATTTCCGGGAAACGGAATTCATTACCCGTGAAGCCTTCTGGGACGTCTACAAGCCCGGCTGCGACGAGCACCTCCTCCTTCACAAGCTGCGCCGCGTCCCGGCCTTTGTCCCCGAACTGGATTTCGTCGCCGTGCATGAGAACAGGATAATCGGCAACATCATTTATTCCCGGGTAAAGGTGGTGGGCGAAAATGCCGTCGCGCACGAGGTGCTCTGCATGGGACCGCTGACCGTGGCGCCGGCACACCAGGGGAGGGGCGTGGGAGGGGCGCTGATGCGGCACTCGAGCGCGCGCGCCCGGGAGATGGGATTCAACGCGATCCTGATCTTCGGCAATCCAGGGTATTACCATCGTTTTGGCTTCGAAAATGCACAGAAGTATCGCATAACGACATCTGAGGGCGCGAATCTTGACCCGTTCATGGCACTGGAACTCCGGGAACACGGACTGAGGGGGGTCGAGGGGAAGTACCACGAGGACCCCGTGTTCAAGATCGATGCCGCCGAGCTGGAGGAGTTCGAAAAGCAGTTTCCCTTCAAGGAGAAGCATGTCACCGATACGCAGTTGAAGTTGTAGGGGAAGCGGGAGATGCCATCGCCTGATGGTACGCGATGTCGGCGCGCGAGCCTCGTTATTACACGCTTCGCCCGAAGAACCGCGCGTTAAGGAGTGCCTCTTCGTCACGATTATTCCATGTGCAGTTAATGCTTGCTACCATGCAATAAACGCCATTTCAAGATTGAATCATTCAGCCGTCGGCTCCGCTTGGACTGTACTGTTTCACCAGGTTGTATAATTCTATCTTGTTGTTGATTCCAAGCTTATTGTAAATATTGATCATATGGTTCTCGACGGTCTTTTCGGAAATAGCCAGGTGTGCGGCTAGCTCGCGGTTAGAGAGTCCCGACACCGCCATGCTGATGATGTCCATCTGCCTGCCGGTGATGTTGTAGAAAGACTGCAGGTGCTGCAAGTCCTTATCCTCGCGCGCGATGATAAGCACCCCCAGAATATCGTCGAATCGGTCCCTGACGAGCGAGAACCTCGCGTTGAAGTGTCTCGCATTACCGGATCCGTCGAAATAGCTGACCCTGCAGCTGAAGTTTCCCCCCCTTCCTTCGAGAAGGGCCTGCGCCTTGTTGTCGATCATCGAGTATTCGGGTATGTTCTTTGAGAATTGCAGTACGTCGCCGGTCCCTCCGCCATTCAGCAATTCCCGTGCACGCTTGTTCAGCATGACGATTTTCTTTTCAGGATTAACTAAAATGACCGATTCGTTGATGTTTGAGAGCACTTCGCCGCTGATGTAGTCGGGAGTGATGGAAAGGAAACGGTACCGGTAAATGCAGTACCATATGCCTGCCGTCCAGATAAAAAAGAAAAATGCCGAATCGCCGGCGATCGGGTTTTCCACCAGTTTGAAAACAAAAATAAGAAAGACCATGTATACTACGGTGACACCGCAGCCGAGCGCAAATGAAGCCAGGAGCACGGTCGCCTGTTTTTTCTCGCGTATTGATTTTGTCTTCTTTTTCCAGAGAAACAACATCAAGCCGCACGTCACCGTTGAAACCAGCCAGTGGCTCGAGGTAAACATGAAATGGGCATGATCCAGAATACCCGTCAGTCTCCAGGTGCCGTCGACCCTTGCAAGCGACACGAATAACGGGATTGAATAGTTATTGTAGAGATGAACTGCCTGTACGGCGCCAATTATCAAAAATAATACATGCTGATATTTCCGGATTCCGTACAGGGTGAAGATATCGGAGGCAAATGTTACAAGGATGATCAACAGTGTCCCAAAAATAGTACCTGACGCGGCGCCCGCCCTGTAGAGGAAAACGGCGGTATCCGCATCCGGAACAAGGTGCAATGCTATCAGGACGCAATTGCTTAGGACAAGGAGCAGCGCCAATGCGATAAAAGTGACATTCACTTTATTCCTGGGATTTATTCGAAATACATACAATCCCATTATGATTGTGATGCAGAGGGTGACAACACTAAGTATTAAAATTGTTATCATATAGCTATTCTCCTCATGCAACCGCGGGCGCTGCCGGAGTAGTGCTATGGCGATATAGTGCAAGTCTCTGCCGTCGCTGCCTGCGGGCTTGTTTACACCGTTAGTGATGAAGTTTTTGGAATTACTACCGCGTCCCCGGTTTGCGGTGCGTTCTATTTTTTATGCCGCATGTATCCGGTAATAATTCCTCTTCCGCTCTCATTAGGCTAATGGATGTGTGCGTGTATGTCAAATCAAATTTAGTGATGCACGGAGATGCGTAGGGGTTTCCCACTATGCGGAAAAAAGTGAAAAATTTTTCCGGGACGGGGGTTTCCCCTCATGACAGGATCGAGTGGGACTGGGTAGTGTTTCGGGGCTGGATGGCGCAGGGGATATGCGATGTCTGCCAAAGTGCACCCTCCCGTCCGCTTGCTGCCCTTGCGGCGGTCTCCTGTTGTGGTTGGCGATCAAAATTACTAATCGAAGGAGGTACTTTCACCGAGCAGGCTTAAGACAGCATACTATAGATTATTAATAATTACCAGGAGGTTTTATGGAAATTGGTACCATAAGAACATGTGTGTTTCGAATGCTTCTACCATGCATCATTATTCTGTCAGGATCGTTCGGCTGTTCAAACAGTTCTTCCGGCGGGGGCGGAGCTGAATTTGATTCGGACAATTATTACACTAAACCCGA
>CALMJO010000279.1 GCA_937864375.1 uncultured Spirochaetota bacterium | reverse complement strand
GGCTCTTCTTCAAGAGGGCGGGCGTCCTCAACAACAAGGACGTGCCGGGAGCGGCGCTCTTCATGCAGGCGGTGTGGGCGAGCGTGCTCTGCCTCACCGGTACCTACGGCGACCTCCTGGATTACGTGATCTTCGTCGTGCTCGTGTTCTATACCATCACCGTGGGCGGGGTGTTTGTGCTCCGATGGAAGAGGCCGGATGCGGTTCGGCCCTACAGGATGCTGGGATACCCGGTGGTGCCCGCGCTCTACCTTCTCACCCTCGGCGCCATTGCCGTGGACCTGCTCGTGCTGAAACCCACGTACACCTGGCCGGGGCTGGGGATCGTGCTGGCGGGCGCGCCGGTCTACTTTGCATGGACCAGGCTCTCGAAAAAATCATGATAAATAGAAGCTTCCTGCGGGGGCGCCTTTCAAGGGGGATTGAAGAGATAACGACAAACGGCGATTGAGGAGATAAGGGCAGGGTTTTGTTTCGGCCTGCTGCGCGTTTATTTCATAAAATGCTTGATGCAAATTCGTGTCGGTGAAACGATTTCCCGTCGCGTGCCGGTGCCGGATTCTCAAATCGGATCGTATAAATGAGGAACGCAATGGAGAGGCCGGGATTTATGAGACGGAAGAGCTGAACGGATTAAAAGTCCATTGGACCCTAAACCGGTCTTTCATCTCTTATATCGCCTTTCAAATCTCCCCATCCCCCTTTCCTTGAAGGCGACCTCGGAACCGGTTTTATTTACAATCTATTAGCAGGAGCACATTAATGAACACCGCGAAAAAGATTCTCACCCATTTTATGCTCGTCCTCGTTCCCTGCATTGTCATGGCGCAGGGCATGGACATGAGCGAGTACCAGAAGATGGCCGAGGGGCTCAGCAAGAACTATCCAAAAGAGTTGGAGCCCCTTATGCCTAAAGGCTACACGGTGAAAGGAAAGAACATCGCCTTTGCCCAGACCCAGAGCATGTTCCTCGTCGTGGGCATGCAGGGAACCAGGAAGAACGAGGCCTACCCCAAGTTTGGGCACGAGACCGAGCTCAAGGTAATGGTGCTGGCCGCCAATCCGGCCACTGCGGGCTTCATGGGTGCCCAGTTCCCCATGATGGTCCAGATGATGCAGCAGGGATACATGCAGGCGGAAACGGACTCCAATGGGGACTACGTGTACGATCCCATGACCGTGCAGAGCGCGGGCGGCGTGAACGTCTACGTCCGGAAATTGGTCAGGAAGAACGTGGAGATCGAAAACCGCAAGCACCAGGACCAGGTCTATTACAACGCCCAGGCGGTGGCGCTGGTGAACAACATGATGTGGCAGTTCGAGGTGCTGTATTACTCCGGTACGCCGGAGGCACTCCTCGCCATGATCGCCGACAACATCAGGTTCGTCCAGGCGACCGATTTCTCGAAGTACATGAAGTGACCCGCAGCGGTCTTGGCGACTCGCGAGTCGCCAAGACCGTGGACAGAAGTTAGCCCATACCGCTACTCGAAGTAGTACACCGCCGCAAGCGTAACGCCGTAGTAGTAATCATTCCCGAGCGAGGGCGCGTCGCCTTTTGCCATGTACCGCAAATACTGGAACCGGCCGCCCAGGCTGATCACGGTGTTGATTGATGGGAGGCTCCATGAGAGCACGAGCGCGGAATTGTTGCCGATGCCGCTGTAATTGTAGGTTATTTTATTCCCGCCGACCACGCCCATGTAGGTCACGTAATACCCCTGGTACCTGATCGACTGGTAAATGAGCGAGGTGCTCGCCGAAACGCTCAAGTGTTCCGCAACGGGTACTACGACGGCGATTCCCGCCCCCGGTCCGCTGATCCAGAACTCGTTGTTCCAGTCAGGTATGCTGCCGGAAAGAGGGTTTATCGTAATGCCGTTCTTCCCCGTAGTCTCGGTGTAGGCCTGCGTTTTATAACCGGCGAAGACCCTGAAGTGGCGCGACACCGCGTACATGAGGTTCATCTCACCCTCTTCCCTGGTAACCTTCGTGTCGAACTCGACAGTTCCGTTGAATCCGGACGGGGTGGAAGTATAGCCCGCGCCCGGATTGTTGATGCTTCTCATGTACACGCCGGTAATCGTGAAATCTTCAAAAAACGTGAGCGTGACCAGCGAGCCCGCCATGAGCGCCGGATCGATCTTCACGTTGTCGTAGTTTTTGGCCCAGGCGGGGTTTCAGAATGAGCAATAGGAGCTTATTCCCACGCCCAGCGGCCATGAGAAGGCGGGGACGGATGAGAGCATGAACAGAATAAGCGCGGCAAAAGTCGCCTTCTTCGCTGGGAACATGGGACCTCCTTCCGGTACTTTCTTTTGGGTGTCGATGAGGCGGTAAGCAGGATAGCATTCGCGGCCGGCGTGTCAATAATTTTGGCTGATCGGTGCGGTTTTACCGGAAGTTCCGGGAGCGCCCTGGCGCCGCTCGGCCCCCCCGTATTCTCCTTTCAATTTTTGATCGGTCATGGTTTGATAAGACACCGCGTGTTCCGGGAGGTATACTCCGCCTCGAAGGGACGGCTCAACCGCCCCGGATTCGGGAGACGGCACTACGGCATACAGGAAGGGACCGGCACCATGAGCGAAGCCACCTGCATCGTGACCCATGACGTGGGCACCACCGGCAACAAGTCATGCATTTACCGCATCGCGGACAGGATCGAGCTCGTCGATTCCTGGCTCGTCGAATACCCGTTCTATACGACGCCCGACGGCGGCGTGGAGCAGCGCGCCGACGACTGGTGGAACGCGATCTGCACCGCGACGAAGGCGATCATGGCCCGCACGAAGCTCGACCCAAAGGCGATCAAGGGCATGGCCTTCTGCGCGCAGATGCAGGGCTCCATCTTCGTGGACGAGGAGGGGAATGCCCTTCGCAATCCCATGAGCTACATGGACGGGCGCGCCGTGAAGCAGATCGAGCGCTTCCTCTACAACGGGCTCATCAGGATCGAAAAATGGAACGCGCGCATCGTGCTCAAGTCGCTCTACCTCACCGGCGGGCTCGCCGCGACCGCGAAGGACCCGCTCTACAAGTACCACTGGGTCAAGGACAACGAGCCGGAGATCTTCGCCCGCGCGCACAAGTGGCTGGACGTCAAGGACTACCTCATCCACCGCTGCACGGGAAAGTTCGGCATGACGCAGGACTCCGCGAACATCACCTTCCTGTACGACACGCGCCCCGGCAAGCTCAAGTGGCACAAGGGGCTGTGCAAGACATTCAACGTGAACATGGACCACCTGCCGCCCGTGGTGCGCTCCACGGACGTGGTGGGCCGCCTCACGGCTCAGGCCGCGGCGCAGATGGGACTCGCCGAGGGGATACCCGTGTTCGGGGGAGGGGGCGACGTGCCGCTCACGCAGATCGGCGCCGGATGCACAAAGGTCCACGACACCCACATCTACGTGGGGACCTCCGGCTGGGTGGTCTCGAACGTGGACAAGCGCATGGTGGATGTGGGGAACTTCATCGCCTCCATCCTGGGAGCGGTCCCCGGCGTATATAACTATGTAGCCGAACAGGAGACCTCGGGGGCCTGCCTCAAATGGGTGCGCGACCACCTGGCGCTCGACGAGATCGGCGTGTACCTGGAGGCTCAGCACGTGTGCGAAAAGAACCAGGAGTACGAGTCGCTCTTCGATTACCTGAACAAGGTGATGGAAGGGACGCCTCCCGGCTCGGGCGGCGTGATCTTCACTCCCTGGCTCCACGGCAACCGCTCGCCGCGCGAGGACCCTTACAGCCGCGGCATGTTCTTCAACCTGAGCCTTACCACCGGGAAACGCCAGATGATCCGCTCGGTGCTCGAGGGCATGGCCTATCACAAGCGGTGGATGCTCGAGGCCATGGAAAAGAAGATTCCCTACCGCGAGAGCCTGCGCTTCGTGGGCGGCGGCGCCAGGAGCCGGGTGGGGTGCCAGATCATGGCCGACGTCACCGGGCGGAGGATCGAAACCATCGACAACTGCGTGAACGCGGGAACCATAGGCGCCTCGGTCGTGTGCGCGGTGGGGCTGGGAATCATGAAGTCGTTCGAGGACGCGCACAGCCTCGTGCCGGCGGTGAAAACGTACGAGCCGCGGAAGGAGCACAAGGCGATGTACGACAGGCAGTTTCAGGTGTTCACGAAACTTTACGAAAAAAACGCGAAGCTCTTCCGCGCCCTGAACGGGGATGCGGTCGAGAAATAGGGGAGAAGGCGATGGCAAACGGTAAATACGCTGAATACAAGCACATGGTCTACGAGTGCATCATTGGGCTTGTGCGTGACGGGTACGTGCAGGGAACAGGGGGGAACGTCTCCATGCGCATCCCGGGCACCGGGCTCGTCGCGGTCACGCCCTCGCAGGTGGAGTATGGCGTGATGTCGTCGGACGACATCTGCGTGGTTGACTTTGACCTGAAGCCCCAGGGCGAGGCGCACTACGCCCCGTCCATGGAGACGCCCATGCACATCGCCGTCTATAAAAACAGGATGGACGTGGGCGCGGTGGTGCACACCCATCAGATCTACGCGAGCGTCTTTTCGCTCATCAACACGCCCATCCCCGCGCTCTTCGACGAGGCGGCGAACGCAATCGGCACGCTCGTCGAGGTGGTGCCCTACGGGCTTTCCGGGAGCGCACAGCTCCTGGCAAACGTCGAAAGCAGGCTGGGAAACCGCGCGAACTGCTATATTTTACAGAACCACGGCGCGCTTTCCCTCGCGCCCACCCTCGCGAAGGCGCGCCGGAATGCGGAGCTCCTGGAAAAGAGCGCGAAGGTCTACTACTTCGCACTTTCCACGGGGAAGCCCGTCACCGTGCTCCCGGACGAAGTGCAGGACCTGTTAAACCAGGTCATGCGCGCCACCCAGGACGCCGAGATCGCGAAGAAGAACGTGCAGTAAAGGCAATCCCCTCAGGCTCCGCCAGCTCCCCTTTACTAAAGGGGAGCCATAAGGGGAAGCTAGTCGTCTTATATTCCCCTCCCTTGATGGGAGGGGTTAGGGGAGGGTGAGGCACTCACTGTGATTGAACGCATCCCACCCCCACCCGGCCTCGATGTACAGGATGTACGAATGCCGCGAAGGACACGGATGTCCGTGAGCGGCCCCCGTCAAGGGGGAGGAGCGGACACTAATGAAGGAGAACACCCATGGCACAGGCAGCGAAGCAGACCTACTCGATTTCAAACTGGCCGGACAGTGCCGGCATACTTGAGCGTTTAAAGAAGCTAGCGAACGAGCTTCCCATGTACCAGGTGCGCCGCGACAGGATGGATGAATACCTGAAGTACTTCGACACGAGGTGCGCGGGTTCCAAAAAGATGACCGATGCCGCGAAACAGTACATTCCCGGAGGCGTTCAGCACAACCTCGCGTTCAACTATCCCTTTCCGCTTGCCATAACGAAGGCCGACGGCGCATACCTCTGGGACGTGGACGGGAACCGCTACACCGATTTCCTCCAGGCGGGCGGGCCCACGCTCCTGGGCTCCAACTTCCTTCCGGTCCAGGAGAAGGTGATCGAGGTCATACGCGAGGCGGGCCCCGTGACCGGGCTCTTCCACGAGTACGAGCTCAAGGTCGCGGAGCTCGTCTCGAAGCTCATTCCCTCGGTGGAGCTTTTCAGGAGCCTCGCGAGCGGCACCGAATCCTGCATGGCGGCCATCCGCGCGGCGCGCTGCTTCACGGGGAAGAATTATATCATCAAGGTGGGAGGCGCGTATCACGGCTGGAGCGACCAGATGGTCCTGGGCATGCGCATTCCCGGGCTGGGAACG
>CALMJO010000278.1 GCA_937864375.1 uncultured Spirochaetota bacterium | reverse complement strand
TACACCTCTCTATTCGTCGGCAGCGTCAGATGTGTATAAGAGACAGGTTATTAGGCATAAACCTTTCAATGTGCATTATAAACCGGATCGAATTTTCACAAGCCTGGTTGCAAGCCGGGTTATGTATTACAAAATGCGGCGTTAGAGATTACTGCCAGGCATTCTTTTGCGCTATTTTATCTTGACCGGGTAATTTATTCAGTCTATGCTGCCATCGCTCTACTCCACGAGGAGGGCCCGTCATGAAACAGCAATTAGCCGTACTGGGAGGCGTGCTGCTCCTGGGCTTGATGCTCACCTGCTACAACCCGGCCTCGGTAGACACTCCGGGCAACGTATGCAGCGGCATACATGCAAAAAATGTTTCCGGGACCTGCCACGGGCCGCACAACATCACGCCCTCCGGGTACTGCACCGAGGCCAACTGTCACGGCAGCGATCTCAAGGGAGGAAACACGGGCGCTCCCTCGTGCTACCGGTGCCACGGGCCTTACTGGACAATTCTTGCCCAGCATACTAAGAGCATTTTCGGGAAAAAGCATTACGGCAACGTGTGCACGTCCACTGACTTTGTTGTTTCATGCGGAGAAACCAACTGCCATAACGGACTTTCCGGATCCGATGGATACCTCAAGTCGCCAAGCTGCACTAAATGCCATGGAGATCCCACCGGCTTTGCAGTCGGTGATAATTGTCCTATTTCATCCAGCCATACTCGCAGCATGGACGGCAGAAAGCACCATGCAGACGTGTGTGGTCCGGGAACCGTCTCCGCACTGTGCGGTACAAGTACCTGTCATGGTGATGGACTGGGAGGACTCAATGGCGGAACCGGGACTTTCCCCGGGAAAAAATGCTTCAGGTGTCATGAAACCGAAAGCCTTGGATGTGATTAAGACCATGAAAAATCGAAGAATCTGCATTTTGTCCTTCACCGGTCTTGCAGTCCTCGCCCTCGCCCTCTTCACCTGCTCCTCGGCGCAGAAGCTGGACTCCTTCACGGAGACCTGCGCCCACTGTCACGGGAGCAAACTGCAGGGCGTGCATAACTATGTACAGGTGTGCGGGAAATGCCACGATTTAAAGCCCCTCGCTCCAGGAGATATCATGGACAAGACCAGGCGCGAAGCAGTGCTTTCGGAGCCTCACATTCACAAGAACAAGAACATGTTCCGTCCGACTCCGTCGTGCTTCAACTGCCACCGCAAGGGCGATTTCTAAGGGAGGAACCCGATTATGAAAAAGGGAGCCATGATACTTCTGTGCGTCGTGCTCGCGGGACCGGTGTACGCGGGCGGCATGGTGAACAATATATTTTTCCTTCCCACCTGCGAGACAACGGGATCGGGGATATTCCTCTTCGACGTGGGTCACCGCTACTTCGACCCCGTGAAGCATACCACCAACGTGAATATCACCTTTGGCTACGGGATCACCGACTGGATCGACGTGTATGCGGCGCGCTCGTTCAAGAACATGGACTCGGTGGGCATGATCAAGCTGACCTTTCTGAACGACATGAATCCGAACGGCGCGCCAGTCTCGGTGGGCCTCCTGGCCGGCGGGGGCTACAAGGAAGATTCCCAGGACGTCCTTGCAAGCTCCGACCAGCCCTCGGGGTTCGCGCAGATCATCATCCAGGAGCACCTTTTCAAGAACCGCGTGAGCCTGGGGCTCGTTCCCACGTACGCCTGGAACACGAACTTCTACAACTTCAAGGCGCGGTACGACCAGTCGGCGGGCGTGGGCGGGTTCGTAGAATTTTATTTCATGGACCGCTTTTCCGTGGACGGCGAGATCATCGCGAACCTGTACGGCTTCGGGTTCAAGTACATGGCGTACAACGTGGGACTCAAGTACGCCGGCTACCGGCACACCTTCTCGCTCTGGGTGGGCAACTGCGCCGGCTATTCGCCCGTGGAATACATCGCGGGCAGCGAGGAGAGCAGCCTGAAGGTGGGCGGGGCGTTTACCAGGGAATTCGATCTGTAGAAAGCCAGTGGAGACGTCCCGCCGGGACGTCTCCACGCCGTTCACCGCATCGCCAGCGTCGCGTCTATCATCTCGTCCACCGAATCGTATGAATCCAGGTCCTGCGCCGCGACAGCGGCGGACTGGACATTTTTCGCGCTTCCCGAAAACACCTCGGTATAGGTACCGTCCACCTGGGCGGAGATGAGCGCGTTCACCGGCGCCGTTTGCGTATGCGCGGTAAAAAGCCCCGTCATGAGCGCGACGACCAGCGCCGCGGCCGCGATCCCTGTTCCGGTAAAAGCGGTCCCCAGGACGAGTCTGCGTTTGCGCATCGCGAGAACGCTCCTCGCGATGGCCCCGTCCCAGTCGGTCCCCCGGAGCCTTTTCTCGATCTCTTCCCTGAATACCGCTTCGTGATCGTTCGTGTTCATATTCGCGTACCTCCCCGCAGGCGCGCGAGAAGCTCCCTTCCCCGCGACATGCGCGATTTCACGGTGCCCGTTTTTATTCCCAGGCGCTCGGCGATCTCCCGTTCCATAAGTCCCGCGGCGGCAAGCTCCATCACCGCGCGGTACTTTTCCGGGAGCGCCCCCAGCATCGCGGCGAGCCCCTCGACCCGGGTCACCTGCTCCGCGGGATCGGGCGCGGACGGGCTTAAGCTGAGTACGAGCCCGGCGCGCCGCGATTTCTCGTCCTCGCGGGCGAGCCTCCCGGCCATGCGGCGCGATTCGTTCCTCGCGATCGCGTAGAGCCAGGTGCTCACCCGCGCATCCCCGCGGAAGTCCCCCTTCGCGAGGCGCGTATACGCGCGCAGGTAGGTCTCCTGCACCACGTCGTCGATCGCGTGGTGAAAAATGTGCGGGAGGTGCTTCTCCACCGCGGAGAGCACCACCCGCTTCGTATCCGCAACAATCTGCGTGAATTCGAGCTCGGTCATGGATCGCATCTTCCCTGAACCCGTCCCCGCTCAGTTGTCGTCGGGCTCGGGGGGCCTGTGCCGCATCTTCATGGATTCGCGCTCGGAGCGAAGCTTCGCGCGCTGGTCCGCGGTGAGCACCTTTTCGATCTCGATTCGGTGCGTTATCCTGAGCATGCGCACCTCCACCTGGAGGTCGGCGATCTCCTTGAGAGCCCGGCGCACCTGGCCCAGGTCGACGTTTTCCTCGAGGAGGAGCGCTTTCAAGCTGTCTCTTATACACATCTCCGAGCCCACGAGACCGTACTAGATC
>CALMJO010000277.1 GCA_937864375.1 uncultured Spirochaetota bacterium | reverse complement strand
GCTTGGTCATGACGGCGGAGATGAAGTTCGACCGCGGAGGTGCGTTCGTCGGGTCCGCTTTTTACCGCGGCATCATCAAATCCAGCAAGCGGCTGACCTACGACCAGGCGCACGAAATGGTCCAGAAAAAGGGGCGCGACAGGATATCGAAAATGCTCCTCGACATGCACGAGCTCGCGTCCCTTCTCAAGAAGCGGCGCATCGAGCACGGCCGGGTGGACCTTACCCTCACCGATTCCGAGGTCGTCTACGAGGGCAATTACCTGATCGACATCATATCGGTCCAGCGCCTGGTGAGCCATACGATCGTGGAAGAGTTCATGCTGAGCGCGAACGAGGCGGTCTCGCGCGCGCTGCGCGAGCGGGGCCTCCCCGCCCTCTACCGCGTGCACGAAAAGATATCGCAGGAAAAGCTTACGGCGCTGGTCAAGTTCCTCCGGACCCTTGGCGTAACCATGCGCACCAGGATCGGAATGGGAAACGCGCTCCAGTCCGTGATCGACCAGGTGCGGGGACGCGAATACGAAGAGGTCGTGAACTTCATCATCCTGAAATCCATGATGCAGGCCTACTATGGAGTCGAACCCCTGGGCCATTTCGGGCTGGGCTTCGCCGACTACACGCACTTCACCTCACCCATCCGCCGCTACCCCGACCTCATCGTGCACCGCTGTCTTAACAGCATGATCGAGCGCGCGCCCCAGCCGTATACCGTCGACGAGCTCCGACCCATCGGGGAAACGAGCTCGACCATGGAACGCGTCGCGGTAAGCGCCGAGCGTGACCTCTTCAAGCTCAAATGCTGCCGGTGGATGCTCGACCGCATAGGCGACGAGTTCGATTCCGTCATAAGCAGCGTCGCGCGCTTTGGCTTCTTCGTGACCATACTCGAGCGTCCCATAGAGGGGCTGGTCCCGCTGCGCTTCCTCACGGACGACTTCTACCTGGTCCAGGAGGACGAGCACACGGTGATCGGCAGAAGGCTGGGGAAGCGCTTCAGGCTGGGCGACAAGGTGCGCGTCCGGCTGGTGAGCGTCGAAGTTGAAACCATGCGCATCGATTTTGAGCCCGCATGAGAAGAATTTTTTCTTGAAATTCCCCGCGCATTCCCGTAACAAAGCGCGTACTATATCAATGTGATCGGAGCGATATGAAGCTTATAGCCAGGGACAGGAAGCTGACGTTCGGCTCAAAGGACACCATCGCGCTTTTCCTCACCGAGGAATTCAAGAAGGAGATGGGCAAGCAGGTGCCCACCGAGCTCATGTTCATCCGCGAAAAGACCAATATGGAGCATTTCCGCGCCAAGACCGGGGAAACGCTCTTCGTTCCCCTCGCGGGCTCTCCCGCGTTCGTGCTCGCCGGGCTGGGAAAGAAGGACGAGCTCACAAGGGAATCCCTCAGGAACGCGGGCGCCACCGTCGTCGAGGTCTGCCGGAAAAAAAAGATCAAGTCGATCAGCGTGATCGTACCCGATCTGGAGAAGCTGCCTCCCTCCGAGGCCGCCGTATCAATCGCCGAGGGGCTGTGCCTGGCGAACTATTCCTTCACGCGCTACAAGACCCGCGGCGAGGAAAACAACCGCGCCGTCGAGGAGGCGCTCGTATTCACCTCGTCCCACGAGCGTGTCGCCCCTCTGCTCGGGGAGGTCGAAATCCTCTGCGCGAACACCCTGCTATGCCGCGACCTCGTGAACGAAACGAGCGATCGCAGCAACCCTGTCGCGGTCGCGCAGGAGGCCAAAAAGCTCGCACGGCTCAAGGGCGTCCGGTGCACCGTTCTGGGACGCCAGGAACTGGAAAAAATGAAGATGGGGCTCCTCTCCGCGGTAAGCCGAGGGAGCGGCTACCCTCCCCAGCTGGTCGTGCTTAAATATGCGGGCAATCCCAGGAACAAGAACTGGACGGCCATTGTCGGAAAGGGGATCACCTTCGATTCAGGCGGGCTCAACCTGAAGCCTTCCGGCCATATTGAGGACATGCGCTGCGACATGGCCGGCGCGTCAGCATGCCTGTACGCCATCAAGGCAGCAGCGGAGCTTCGCCTGAAAAAAAACATCGTGGCCGTCCTTCCCCTCTGCGAGAACATGCTCAGCCGGAGCTCTTACCGTCCCGGCGACGTGTACGTGGGTTACAACGGCAAGAGCGTTGAGATAGGCAACACCGACGCCGAGGGCCGCCTCATCCTCGCCGACGCCGTCGCCTTCGCCGAGGACAGGCTCAAACCGGCCCGGATCATCGACATCGCCACGCTCACCGGCGCGTGCCTGATTTGTTTTGGAGAGATCATAGCCGGCCTCCTCACGCCGAGCGAGGAGCTCGCGCAGGCGCTCTTCACCGCCGGGGAGGAAACGGGCGACCGCCTGTGGCGCATGCCCCTTTACAAGGAATACAACGACGACCTCAAGTCCGACATCGCCGACCTCTCGAACGTTTCGTCGGGCAGGAACGCGGGCACCATCATTGGCGGCACGTTCATTAAAAATTTCGTCAAAAAAACGCCATGGGCGCACATTGACATCGCCGGCACGTCGTGGTATTCCAAGCCCCGCGGCTACAGGCCAAAGCATGCCACGGGCTACGGGGTGCGGCTTCTCATCGAGGCGATCAGGAACCTCCCGGATTGACGCACGTTCCTCATCTAAGGGCGAGGAGGATGCGGTATGAAGCTTTCAATGAAAGAGGCCGTCGATATCGCGATAGGGATCGAGGATTCCGGCTGTCATTTCTATTCGTCCTGTCGCACCAGGTTCCAGGACGGCTCCTTCAGGGAGCTGTTCGGCTTTCTCGCCCAGGAGGAGCTGCGCCACAAGGAGCTTTTCGAAAACCTGCTCTCCCCGCCGGACGCTGCGCAGGACTACTTCACGGAAGAGCGCTCCCGCTACCTGAGGGCCATCGCCGATTCAAGGATTTTCAAGAACAGGGCGCACGTGGGGATGCCGCTGTCGAAGGGCTGGATTCGCTCAGTGACGTGTTCCGCATCGCGCTCACCGCGGAAAAGGACTCCATCCTCTGGTATACCGAGCTCCAGTCCATGTACCGGTCATCCCCGGACACGCACTCGCTCCTGGCCAGGCTCATCGACGAAGAGCGCAGGCACGTCATCACGCTGCTTGATGTCCAGGAAAAAATGGGGCTTTCCGGTCAGTAAAACTGCCGCATCGTTGAACCGGGCTCTTCTCCCTCGAGGCGCGCGAGCTCTTGAAGCAGCTCCTTCTGCCGGGGGGTGAGCTTCTTGGGAACGCGCACGTTGATCTTCACCAGCTGGTCGCCCCTTCCATACGATCCAAGATAGGGAATCCCGTTTCCCTTGAGCCTGAAGACCTGCCCGTTTTCGGCCCCAGTCGGGATCTTCATCTTCACCCTGGTCTTCATGATCGTGTCGACCTCGATCTCACCGCCCAGGCACGCCATGGGATAGGAGATGTCGACTATGCTCAGGATGTCGTTGCCATGACGCTCGAAGATCGCGTGTTTTAAAATATGGATCACCACGTAGAGGTCCCCGCGCGGTCCCCCGCTCGGTCCCTGCTCTCCCTCTCCCCCGATCTTGAGGCGCGAACCGGATTCGACGCCCGCGGGCACCTTGACGGTGATCTTCCGCTTTTTCATCACGAGGCCGTTCCCGCCGCAGTTCTTGCACGGGGAGCTGATGATCTTGCCCTCGCCGCGGCACTTGTAGCAGGTCTGGGTGATGGAGAAAAATCCCTGGGTCTGCCTGATCTGTCCTGTCCCGCTGCACACCGGGCACACGACGGGCTTTGATCCCGCGGCCGAGCCGGAACCGCTGCAGGAGGGACACATCTCGTTGCGGGGAATCTCGATCTGCGCTTCCTTGCCGGTGGCGGCGCTCTCCAGGTCTATGGTGAGATCGTACTGGATGTCGGAGCCCCTGCGCGGTTTCTTGGTGCGCGTGCGCCCGCCGAACCCCGAGCCGAAGAAGCCCTCGAAGATGTCGTTCAGGTCGAAGTCGCCGAATATGTCCGAAAAATCCGTATAGGCGCCCCGCCCGAATCCTTCGAATCCGGCGACCCCCTCGTGTCCGTACTTGTCGTACTGGGCGCGCTTCTTGGGATCCCTCAGGATCTCGTAGGCCTCGGTGGCCTCCTTGAACTTTTCCTCGGCCTCGGCATTTCCCTTGTTGCGGTCCGGATGGTACTTGAGCGCGAGCTTCCTGTAAGCCTGCTTTATTTCGTCTTCCTGCGCGTTCTTCGCTACGCTAAGAATCTCGTAATAATCCCGTTTGTTCGCCACTGTGTGCCCCCGCAGGTCAAGACCTGTCTGAATTAATCAACGGGGCGGGCCCTCTAGCCCGCCCCGTGCGCGCATCAATTACTTTTTATCGTCGTCCACTACCTCGAAGTCGGCGTCTACGACCTTTTCGTCCTTCGAATTCGATCCGCCCTTCGCGCCCGATTCTTTCTGCTGCGATGCGTCGGGGCCTGCGCCGCCCTGCTGTTGTTGCTGCTGAGCCGCGCCTTCCTTGTAGATTCGCTCGGCGAATTTGTGAGTCGCCTGCTCCAGGCGCTGTTTGCCCGAGCGTATCGCGTTTTCGTCGTCGGACTCGATCGCCTTTCTCAGGTTGGCGATTTCGGACTCGATCTGCTGGCGTTCCGATGCGTCTATCTTGGCCTCGTTTTCCCTGATGAGCTTCTCGATCGAGTAGATCATCGAATCGGCCTCGTTCTTGAGCTCAATCTTCGCGCGTACCTTCTTGTCCTCGTCGGCGTGCGATTCGGCCTCTTTCACCATCTTCTTGATTTCCTCGTCGTTGAGTCCGCTGGACGATTCGATCCTGATCTTCTGCTCCTTCCCGGTTCCCAGATCCTTCGCCGACACGTGCACGATGCCGTTGGCGTCGATGTCGAACGTTACCTCGATCTGGGGAATGCCGCGCGGTGCGGGGGGAATCCCCACCAGGTCGAAGCGGCCAAGCGTGCGGTTCTGCGCCGCGAGCTCGCGCTCGCCCTGTAAAACGTGTATGGATACCGCGGGCTGGTTGTCCGCCGCCGTTGAGAAAATCTGGCTCTTGCGCGTGGGGATGGTCGTGTTGCGCTCGATGAGCTTCGTCATCACGCCGCCCAGCGTCTCGATCCCCAGTGAAAGCGGGGTCACGTCGAGCAGAAGCACGTCGTGCACGTCGCCCGCGAGCACGCCGCCCTGAATCGCGGCGCCGATCGCCACGACCTCGTCCGGGTTGACGCCCTTGTGGGGCTCCTTGCCGAAGATGCGCTTCACCAGTTCCTGTACCGCAGGTATGCGCGTCGAGCCGCCCACCAGGATGACCTCGTCGATGTCGCCCGCGCTGAAACCTGAATCCGCGATAGCGCGGTTGCAGGGATCCATGGTGCTCTGGATGAGATCCTCAACGAGCTGCTCGAACTTCGCGCGCGTGAGGGTCATGATGAGGTGCTTGGGTCCGCTCTGGTCGGCGGTGAGGAAGGGAATGTTGATCTCCGCCTGCATCTTGCTGGAAAGCTCGATCTTCGCCTTTTCGGCCCCTTCCTTGAGACGCTGGAGCGCCATCTTGTCGCTGGACACGTCGATCCCGGTCTGTTTCTTGAACTCGGCGATCAGCCAGAGCATAATCCGCTGGTCGAAATCGTCGCCGCCCAGGTGAGTGTTCCCGTTCGTCGCCTTCACCTCGAACACGCCATCTCCCAGCTCGAGGATCGAGATGTCGAACGTGCCCCCGCCAAGGTCGTACACGGCTATCTTTTCGTTCTTGTTCTTCTTGTCCAGGCCGTACGCGAGCGACGCCGCCGTGGGCTCGTTGATGATGCGCTCCACGTGGAGCCCTGCGATCTTGCCCGCGTCCTTCGTCGCCTGGCGCTGCGCATCGTTGAAGTACGCGGGAACCGTGATGACCGCCTTGGTGACGGGCTCGCCCAGGAAATCCTCGGCCGTCTGCTTCATCTTCTGCAGCACGCGCGCGGAAATCTCCTGCGGGGTGAACTCTCCGCCCACCGTTTTCACCTTCACGCCGGACTTGCCGTCGTCCAGGACGTTGTAGGAAACCATCTTAATTTCCTGCGGGATCTCCGAGTAGCTGCGTCCCATGAAGCGCTTGATCGACCGTATGGTATTTTCCGGGTTGGTGATAATCTGGTTTTTCGCGACCTGCCCCACCAGGCGCTCCCCCTTGTCGGTGAACGCGACGATGGAGGGCGTGGTCCGCTGTCCTTCCGAGTTCTGTATGACCACGGGCTCCCCGCCCATCATGACCGCCACGCACGAGTTCGTGGTGCCCAGGTCAATTCCAATAATTTTACTCATGGTATTCTCTCCTTAAAATAGTGAATTATTCTCAGTGTTGCAACCGGCTTTCATTTTTTGCCTAACTTTTCGCCTGTTGCGCGTCTTCCGCCAGGCTCCCGCAGGCTTCCTCGGCGGCGGGCGTCGCCCCGGCCGGGCTGTTCCTTGACGGCCTGGTGACCCTGACACGCGCGGCCCTCACCACGCTGTCGTCGAGCATGAATCCCTTCTGGTATACCTTGGTGATGGTATCGCGCGTAACCTCCCCGCTTTCGGTAATTTCGACCGCCTCGTTCGCACTGGGATCGAATTCCGTGTTAAGCGATTCTATTTCCTTCACCCCGTACTTCTTGAGCATCTCCTCGATCCGGCGGGAAATCATGGACACCCCGTCGATGAAAGAAGAATGCGAGGCGGGCAATTGCTCGGGGTCCACGCACGCCGCGGCCTCGAGCGCCCGGAGGATATCGTCGTTGATCTGGATGATATCGATCGACATGTCCTTGATCGCGAGCTTGCGGTATTCGTCCTGCGACTTGACCATGCGCTTCTTGTAATTGTCGAAATCGGCCTGCCTCCGCATCATCAGGTCTTTCATCTGGTCCAGCTCTTCCTTTCGTTTCACCAATTCTTCTTCCTTCGCCTTGAGCGACTCCTTGAGCGCCTTGATATCTTCCGGCTGGCCCGGCTGGTCGTCCTGCCTGCCCGGTCCCTGGCTTCCGTTTTCACTTTTCTTCGCCTCGTCCGCCTGCCCCGTCATCGCGTCGCCATTATGTGGTTTCTTTGCCTCTTTTTCGACCTCACCCTCTCGTTCATGATTTCTCTGGTGTCTGTTCATTAACTCCTCTCAATCGATGGTTTATGCACTCACAGAAGTCACTTTGAAAGTTTCGTCAGAAATTCGGAGAAGACCTTTCCCGTGTAATCGACCAGGGGGACCACCTTCTCGTAATCCATCCGCGTGGGACCGATTATACCCACCACCCCCACGCGCTTGTTCCCGATCTTGTAGGAAGACGATACGATGCTGCATCCCGACATTTCCACCTCGTCGATCTCGTCGCCTATGAGCGTCTGGACGCCGTCCTTCTCCATGACCCGCTCCATGATCCCCTTGAGGAGCCTCTTTTCCTCTATGAGGTGCAGGAGCGTCCGCAGGCGCTCCGCTTCGACCATTTCCGGGATGTGGAGGAGGTTTTCGATCCCGTCTATGAAAAGGTCCGGCTCTTCCGTTTCCGCCAGGGCCAGCTCGGCGATGTCGAGCGCCATCTGCAGGCCGCTCTCTCCCTTCACCTGGTTCCTCAGGCGCTCAAAGATGTCCTTCTTGATTTCATAGAGTGCGTATCCGCATAATTCCGATGTCAGGAATTTTGAAAACCTGTACAGCTC
>CALMJO010000276.1 GCA_937864375.1 uncultured Spirochaetota bacterium | reverse complement strand
TTCTGGTACTGCATCGCGTTCTCCACGATCACGACCCTGGTGTCCGAATGGTTGATGATGTATTCGGCCTCTTCGTCGGTGAGCGTCGCGTAGACGGGGACGAGGACCGCGCCGATTCCCAGCGTGCCCATGTCCGTGTAGAGCCACTCGAGCCTGTTCTCGCTCAGCAGGCAGACCCTGTCGCCCTTGCGCACGCCCAGCTCGTACAGGCCCAGTCCCGCCGCGCGGGCGCGCTCGTAATACTGGTTCCACGTGGCCTGCTCCCATTTTCCGCTGCGCTTTTTCTCCGCCGCCAGCCTGTCGCCGTATTTCCTGACCCTGTTCCTGAAGACTATGCTTATGGTTTTCTCTTCCATCGCGAAACCTCCGGTTCGAATTTATCTGTCTTTAAACGCCGGCTTACGCTTCTCCAGAAATGCGTTAATGCCCTCTTCCTTGTCCTCGGATTCCGCAAGCCTGCCGAAAAGCCTGGATTCGAGATCCAAGCCCTCCTTGAGGGACATGCGCCCCCCGTCCATGACCGCCTCCACGATCGTGCGGACGGCGAGCTGGCCCTTGGACGCTATCTGCTTTGCGAGCTTTTCGGCCTCTCCCATCACATCGGCCTGGGGAACGACCCTTCCGACCAGGCCGATCTCCTTCGCCTCGTTCATGTCAATAAATTTACCGGTGAGCATCGCCTCGAGAGCCTTTTCGGCGCCCAGGAGCCTCACGCTCCTCTGCGTGCCGCCGAATCCCGGCATGATGCCCAGCATGATCTCGGGGAGGCCCATCTGCACCTGGTCGCCCGCGATCCTGAAATGGCACGCTATGGCGAGTTCCATGCCCCCGCCGAGGCACAGGCCGTTGATGGCCGCGATAACCGGTTTCCTGGAATTCATTATGAGATTCATGATCTCATGCGCGCGCGACGTGAGCTTACGACCTTCCTGGGCCTTCTTGACGTTTCGCACCTTGTTCACGTCGGCTCCCACCACGAAGGTCGCTCCCTCGCCGGTGACGATGACCACCTTCACACGGTCGTCTACCTCGATCTGGCGCATCGAGAACTCGAGCTCCAGCATGGTGATCTCGTCGAGCGCATTCATGGGCGGATTGTTGATCTTCAGCAGCGCAATTCCCTGCTCGTTCACTTCATAAGAGCATTTTGCCATTTTCCCGCTCCGTTACCCCCTCCAAGTCCTCCCCCTTTATGAAAAAGGGGGAGGTGCCGCAAAGCGGCGGAGGGGGTGAATTTTACTTTTTCCTGAGACCCATGATCTCGCGCGCCTCGTCGGGCGTCGCGACCTCGCGGCCTGCGATCTCCGCGATTTTCACGGCCCACTCGACCTGCTCGTAGCTGCCCTTGGCGAGCTCGCCGGTGGGTATGCGGATGTTGTCCTCCAGGCCAACGCGCATGTGGCCGCCCGCGAGACTGGACATGGTGATGGCGGGGAACTGGTCGGTGCCCACGCCGCACGTGGTGAAATTCGCGCCCTCGGGCAGCGCGTGCTTCATCGTCATGAACGCGTCCGGCCTGAACGCCTGCCCGCCCGCGACGCCCCACACGAAGTTGAAGTTGTACGGCTTCGTGAAAAAGCCCTGCTTCGAGATGAGCAGCCAGTTGTCCAGCCCGCCCATGTCGTAGAGCTCCATTTCGGGCTTCACGCCTGCCTCTTCCATGGCCTTCCCGAAGTCCTGCAGCATCGTGAAGGTGTTTTCGAACACGAAATCGATGAAGACCTTGCCCGACTTGCGGTCCACCAGCGAAAAGTTCATCGTGTTTGTGTTGAGGGACGCCATCTCCGGTTTCACGTGGATGATCTGGCTGATGCGCTGCTCGGCCGTCTTTCCCATGCCCACGGCGGAGCTCATGTTCACGATGAGGTCCGGGCATTTTTCCTTGATGGCGTCGTGCGTGTCCTTGATGCGCTTGTGGTCGTGCGTAGCCATTCCCCCGTCTTCGCGTGCGTGGACGTGCACCATGGCCGCCCCCGCCTTCCAGCACTTGTACGCGTCTTCCGCGAACTCCTGCGGGGTGTAGGGCACCGCCGGGTTCTGGTTCTTCATGGTTGCGGCACCCGCCAGCGCCGCGGTGATGATGACTTTTTTCGACATTGCTTTCCTCCTTTCGTCCTGTTCCATTTCTTCTTTTGACCTTGGCGCCGCTGCGGGCGCCTGCGTGCGCTCTGCCGGCTCGGAGACCTGGACCTTCGATACCCTTGCAGGCTCAAAATGGTCGATGTCGAGTATCGTGCTCGTGGTCGCCTTTGCGAACACTGCCTCGACCCGCATGCCCGGCTTAACCTCCTCCGGCGCTATCCCCTCCAGGATATGCGCAAATGGGCTGTCCGCGCCGTCGAGCTTGATGAGCGCGAGAATGAATGGCGCCTTCCTGGGCAGGTGCTTGTCGTCATAGCGGATCACGGTGAAATTGGTGACCTCTCCGGTGTTCCGAAGCTCCACCCAGTTCTCGCGAATATCCGTCATGTCGACTTCGCACGTCTGCCGCGGCGGCACGTACACCTTGTTGCAGACCGGGCATTTGACGCCCATGATTTTCTTTTCGTCCCGCAGCGTGGTGATGAATTTGCTCCCCATCCTACCGGCAAAGTAGGTGTAGGGGAGTGCGAGTTTCCCATCAACGACGAAGCAATCCTTACGATCGAAATCAAGACTCATCGCTCCCCTCCTCACTCGTCTATTTCGAAATACTTGATATCGTGAATGCTGCCCGTGAGCGTCTCGTTCCAGACGGGACGCACGCGGGTCCCCGAAACCTCGTTATTGCCGCCCTTGATACGGTCGATCTGGTCGCGCCGTATCAGGTGCGCGAAGGTGTCGTTGCCGGTGCAGCCGTCCAGCAGAATGTTTCCCATCCCGTACGGCGTCTCGCGGGTCTCGCCCGTGAGCGGGTCCGGGGAGGCGTAGTACACGTATTCCATGTACCGGACCTGTCCCTTGGGGCCCACAGTGATCCATTCCGTCGCGGGGACGCGGCATTCCGCGCACACCTCGCGCGCGGGCAGGTGTACCCTTCCGCACTTGGGGCACTTGTTTGTGTAAATCTTCTTCTCCTTCAGGGAGTTGAGAAACTTGCCCATGACGGGGCCCGTTGAAAACTTCTGGTTTACCGATATGGTCCTCTTGAGCATGATGAGCTCCTGCTCCGGCGCCGCCCACGTAGGCGTATACTTCGCGAAGATCTGTCCGAGCTTGAGCGCAAGGCTCGTGTCCCCGACGATCGCCGCCTTGCCCTCCGCGAGGAGGCTCATGGCGTCGATCTTGCCCATCATCACGCGCACCCAGTCGGACGCGGCGACCTCCAGCCGCACGGTTGGCTTGCCCTCGATGGTGTTCTTGAGCGCGCACGTGCCGTCTTTTATGACGGCGGTCCACTGGCCGCCCGCCTCACCCCTGAGATCGTACCCGATCGACGCGTCCAGGCCCTCGCAGTTCTGCGGCTGGAAACGCGATACGATCGTACCGAACATGTCCTGAATGTAGTCCTTGTCGGTGTACTCTTTTTTTGGCGGCGAAAACTTTCGGAACATCTTCGCCGTCTTCCCGAAATCGGAAAGGCTCCCCTCGACCTTCACCTTGCCGGAGGTAAACGCTCCCGCGCCGTCAACCTTGCCTGTGTTTACGCCCACGAATGTCTCGCCGTCCGCGACCATGATCGCCGCGCATCCCGCGAGGTCGTCGGTCTTTTCGATATTCATCGTGTTATTCCTGACCGTAAGCCGCCACGTGCCCTCGCCCTTAATGTCGTAGCCGAACGAGGCACTCACGTCTTTGGCGCCCTCGGGCCTGAAGCGTTCCTTCATGGTATTGAAGATGTCTTCTACCTTTATGCCCCAGTATTCAGCCATTGTTCACCCCCTGCCAGTTAAGTTCCTTCTCGAGCATCATGAGCACCGTCCACATGGTCCCGCCGAATCCCGACGCCAGCGCGTGATTCACGGGCGTGGGGATCTGGTGCGTACCCGCGTCGCCGCGGACCTGCAGCGCTGCCTCCGCCACGCGGATAAGCGCCGTGGCGCCGATCGGGTTGGATCCGATCACGCCGCCCGAGGGATTGACCGGAATTTTTCCGCCGATCATGATTTCCCTGTTTTCGACGAGCTTCAGGTGTTCGTCGCCCTTGAGCATGAAGAAATCGCGGAGCCAGTCGACCGCCCACCAGGACGCCGGATCGTACATCTCGAACACGTCGAAATAGTCGACCGGGCTCGTGATGCCGTTGCGTTTGTAGAGCTGCTCCGCGGCGAAGCGGTGCGTCATCGGGAAGGGGTGCCGGTCGTCGTAGCCGAACATTACGAACACCTCCTCGCGGTGGACCGTGATGTGGTCGCGCACCCATACGGGCTTCTTGGAAAGCTCCTTCGCCTTCTTTTCACAGGCGAAGATCACGCAGCACGCGCCGTCAGACTGCGAGCACATCTCGATGAGCTTGAGATCGCCCACAAGCTTTGGCGAAGTCTTGATGAGATCGTCGATCTGCTCGAACTCGAGGCCGAACGCGCGGTGGGCGTTCGAATTGAGTCCCGCGTGCTTGTCCATGATAACGCGATACATGAGAGAGGCGCGCTTGGCGCGCTCTTCGCCGAACTCCTTTATGACGTCGTACGCCTTGGTGCCCGTGAGGGCGCCCGTCTGCAGATGACGGAACCAGAGCGGGTCGGCCATGTTGGTGATACCGCCCGTCGTGTGCCCTTCCTGGAGTTTCTGGAACCCTATAGCCATTACGATGTCGTACATCCCCGAGGCCACGAGGTTGTCCGCGGCGCAGGCGATGGTAGCGCCCACTGTGCCGCCCGTGGTGATCCGGATGCAGTCCTTCCCGTACGCGCCGGTGCCCAGAGTGTGCCAGAGATCGGGCTGGTGGACCATTTCGAACAGCTCCATGTTTCCATGAACGATACAGTCCACGTCCTTCATCGTAAGGCTCGCGTCCTTGAGCGCGGCGCTCACCGCCTCGTTGATCATTTCGGGCTGGTTGACGTCCTCCCTGTGGCTTGAATACTTGGTCTGGCCGATCCCTATGATGCCTACGTTCCTGTTTTTCTTCCTGTGTGCCATTGCCATCCCTCCTCAGGCTTCCAGTATGACGACGGCCTGGTGCTGACCGGCACCGCCGTATGCGGCCTGCGCAAGGGCCTTTTTAGCGCCCTTTACCTGACGGTCGCCGGCCTCGCCGCGCAGCTGCAGCACGCACTCGATCGCCCGTGCGGCGCCGCCCAGCAGGAGCGGATTCCCGTTCAGCTGACCGCCCGAAAGGTTCACGTTGTACTTTTCCATTCCGCCTTCGTCGATCCAGGCGCCGCCCTTGCCCTCGTCGGCTATACCCACGCCTTCCGCCCACATGGGAAGCTGGTACGCGGCATGGTCCGACAGTTCGAACAGGTTGATTTCTTTGCGCGGGTCCTTTATCCCCGCCTTCTCGTAGGCGCGTTTCGCGGCGTTCTTGAGCGAGAAGTTCGACGTGAGGTCACGGTCGCCCAGGAAATAGCTGTCCATGCAGCTTCCGTACCCGCTTATCCACACCGGTTTTTTCGTGAATTCCTTCACGCGCTCCTCGCAGCAGAGCAGCATCCCGAACGCCCAGTCGGTGTCCGGATAGTAATGCATCTCGCGCATGGGGTCCGCGAGCATGGGCGAGCTCATCACGTCCTGTTCGTCCACGAGCGCGCATTCGCGCGCGTAGGGGTTTTTCCGCGCGTTTTTACGCGAGCGCACCACGACCTTGGCAAGGTGAGTATCGGTCACCCCCGACTTCCGCATGTAGGCGCGGGCCTGCAGCGCGTCCGCGCTCACGAAATCCAATCCAAGCGGCCTGCAGTAGAACGGGTCATACGCGAGGTTCGTGACCATCTTCTTGCTCTCGCCCTGTGACTCCTTGCAGTGTCCCATGAAGAGCACCACATCGTCGTGTCCCGAGAGTATGCTCGCCATGGCGTATCCCAGGCCGTTGATGCTTTCCTGGGCCATCTTCTCTTCGCCGCGGAACTGCGCCCCCACCACGTCGGTTACTCCGTTGTTGGAGATCGTGCGCGCGTCGAAGACGTCGTCGGAACAGGTAATGACCGTACGGATCCCCTTCTCCATGTCGAAGGTGACCTTCGTCTGTTCCATGATCGATTCGAAGCACTCATGCAGCATGTTTTGAAACCGCAGATGCCAGTAATTCGGGTCGTTTTTAATCTGCGCAACGGCGCAGACCGCCACTCTTTTACCCATTACCAATCCTCCTGAAATTATTGATCACCCGATAAAAGATCACCGCCCTTCCTCCTCATTTGAAAAAGTTTTCCGGTACACGGGGTACCGGCGTTCTCTCCGGAACCGCGAACGCGGCATACGCCCCGCCGGATCTCGTCATATATAACAATTCCAGAACTCGCCGCGCTTGACCGCGCGGATAATTGAATCCTTGTCCCTCGCCGTATCGAGCTCGATCCAAGCCCGGCCGATGTTGACCGAGGCGTGCGAATCGTCCGACGCGATCTTGGGGTACGGCATCTCGAGCTCCTCCAACAGGGGCTCGCGAAACCCCTTCGACGTAATCTCCACCGCGTCGATGGGATACATCCGCCTGAGCTCGCCCAGGCGCTCCAGAACCTGGGCCGGCGTAAAATCGTATTCTCCCACATGGTTGAAGATGTGAAGCACCTCCCGGTCGCCCTCTATCCGGTTCACATGGACGTAGCCCTTGAGAAACACGGTAAGCTCCACCCCGGTAAAGAGGAGCAGCTCCGTCTTCACCTCGGCGTACATGTCGCGGTAGAAGGGTTTCAGCAGGTAGTCGTGATCGGTGAAGGCAATGAAGTCGAATCCCAGCGAGCTGTAGGCGTCCGCAACCTGCTGCGGGCTTAACTTTCCGTCCGAACAGGTGGTATGCACGTGCAGCGCGCCTTTTAACAGCATGCCGCGCACCGATCCGCTGACGTTTTAAAAGAACCTCTCATCCCCATGCAGCGGGGGCATTGTGCTTCATTCCGCTTAATTGGGCAGCCAACCAAGTTGTGTTCAAAAAAAATATCTGACCGCCCTTTATTCATGTGTAATCCTGCACCTGACATCACAACAGTCATTCCAGTTCACTTTTCACAGGCGCATCGTATTGCGAACCGGGCTCAATCAGCCTGATTAGCCCAATGTCCAGATTGTTGATTTGCCGACCAATCAACTGTGTACATTTCACAATATCAAATTGGATCGTCAATCAAAAATTATCGCCGTCGGCAAAAAAGTTGGACGGCCGGTTAAGTGATCGTGCTTTGTGTTTTATCCACTACATGGTACAATCGATATACCTGAAAGGGAATGCCTTCGAGGAGCGTACACCATGAAACCTGCCGCATGCAGCGTCAGCAGGAGAAGCGTGCTTTCACGGGCGCGAAACGGCCGGTCCCGTCCCGCGGGCGGGTTACTAATAGTGCTTGACATTTTTAAATACTGGACTAATATAGTCTTGTTTTAATCCACGACGTTTAAAACGGGAGGACGCGGTATGGATGTACTCGCACTCAGCAGGTTGCAGTTTGCAGTCACGGCCATGTTTCATTTCATCTTCGTCCCGCTCACCCTGGGCCTTTCATGGCTCGTCGCCTTCATGGAATGGCGCTATGTCAGGACGGGCGATGTACAGTACCTTCGCATGACCAAGTTCTGGGGAAAGCTCTTTCTCATTAATTTCGCGCTCGGCGTCGTCACGGGCATCGCGATGGAGTTCCAGTTCGGCATGAACTGGGCGGAATACTCCAGGTACGTGGGGGACATCTTCGGGGCGCCGCTGGCCATCGAGGCCACGCTCGCGTTCTTCCTGGAGTCTACCTTCATTGGCGTGTGGATCTTTGGATGGAACCGCATATCCAAAAGGCTCCACGCGGTCTCGATCACCATCGTGGCATTCGCGACCAACCTGTCCGCGCTCTGGATACTCTTCGCCAACGGCTGGCAGCAGCATCCCGTGGGCTACGTGCTCAAAAACGGCCGCGCCGAGATGGTCGATTTCATGGCACTGCTCACCAATCCCAACGGGATCAGCAAGTTCCTTCACACGACCGTGTCCGGCTACGTGATCGCGGCGTTCTTCGTAATGGGTATTTCTGCATGGCATATCTTGAAGAAGAGCGAGCTTCCCGTGTTCAAGAAATCCTTCCGCTACGCGGCCGTGTTCGGGCTTGCCGCGACGCTCGCGGTGGCCCTGACCGGCGACATGGAAGGGGTGAACGTGAGCAAGACCCAGCCCGCAAAGCTTGCCGCCATGGAAGCGCACTGGGAGACGCAGAAATCGGCCCCCATTACCCTGTTCGCGGTCCCCGATCCCGACAACGAGCGCAACCTCGTGGAGTTCGTCAAGCTCCCCTACCTCCTGAGCCTCATGGGTTACCACGACCCGAACGCCGAGGTAAAAGGCCTCAAGGCCTTTCCGCGCGAAGACAGGCCTCCGGTGACCCCGGTCTTCGCGAGCTTCAGGCTCATGGTCGGCCTTGGATCGCTCTTCATCCTGATCGCCGCAATCGCCGTGTTCCTGTCATGGAAAGAGCGCATCGAGTCGTCCCCGCTCTTCCTGAAGCTCATGGTGCTCATGATACCCCTGCCCTACATAGCGGCATGGCTCGGATGGATGGTCGCCGAAATCGGCCGCCAGCCCTGGATCGTGTACGGGCTGCTGCGCACCTCGGAGGGCGTATCGAAGAACGTCGACCTCGCGCAGGTCATAGGCTCGCTCGCGGGATTCACGGTCCTGTACGGCGCGCTCGCGGCGGTCGACATCTACCTGATCGTCAAGTTCGCGAAGAAGGGACCCGACGCGAACACCGACAGCATCGTAAAAATGACGAGAGCATAAGGGAGGCACGCAATGGAATTTCAAATACTCTGGTTCATCCTCTGGGGAGTGCTGTGGGCGGTGTATTTCATGCTGGACGGTTTCGACTTTGGAATCTCCATTCTCCAGCCCTTCATAGCGAAAAACGACGCCGAACGGCGCCTCATCCTCAATTCGATCGGCCCGGTCTGGGACGGGAACGAGGTGTGGCTCATAACGGCCGGCGGTGCGACCTTCGCCGCCTTCCCGACCACCTACGCGGTGATGTTCAGCTCGCTCTACACGCCGCTCCTGCTCATCCTCTTCGCGCTCATCATTCGGGGAGTCTCCATCGAGTTCAGGAGCAAGGGCGACAGCCCCGCGTGGAAGAGCGCGTGGGACAAGGCCTTCGTCATTGGAAGCTTCCTTCCCGCGCTGCTCTTTGGCGTGGCGTTCGGCAATATCTTCAAAGGGCTCCCGTTCGACGCTGATGGGTACCATGGAACGCTTTTCTCCCTGCTCAACCCCTACGGCCTTCTCACGGGCGTGCTGTTCGTGATGCTCTTCGCCGTGCACGGCGCGCTCTGGCTGACCGTCCGCACGAAGGGGGACCTGGCGGAGCGTGCCGCGGGAACGGCGAAGAAGCTCTGGCCGGTCCTCGCGGTCATCGCGGTCGCGTTCCTCGTCTTCACCGCCTTCGCGACTAAGCTCTATGACAATTATCTCTCGTACCCCTTCCTGGCGCCCATTCCCGTACTGGCCGTGGCGTCGCTCCTGGCCGCGGGATACTTTGTGTTCACCGGGAAGACCCTGCGCGCCTTCGTCGCCTCGTGCCTCACCATCCTCATGGTCACCTTCACCGGGGTGGCGGGCCTGTACCCGAACCTGCTTCCCTCGAGCATAGATCCAAAATTCAGCTACACGATCTTCAACTCCTCGTCGAGCCCCTACACGCTCACGATCATGACCGTGGTGGCGCTCGTGTTCGTGCCCATAGTCATACTCTACCAGGCGTGGAGCTATAAAGTGTTCAGCGACCAGATTTCCACCGACGATATCGCCAAGGACGAGGACGCGTACTGACGGCGCGGGGACATGCAGATAAATCGGGAAACCGATTACGCCGTCCGATGCGTCCTCTACCTTTGCGGCAGGAAGGACGGCGCGATCACCATGGCCGACGAGATCTCGTCGGCCATGAACGTACCCAGGAGCTTCGCGTCCAAGATCCTCCAGAAGCTCTCGCGGGCGGGGATCGTCGCTTCGCACCAGGGGGTCAAGGGAGGATTCAGCATCGCGCGCGCGCCGCGCAATATAAGCATGCTCGATATCGTCACCGTGATCGAGGGCCCCCTCGCGCTCAATGTCTGCCTTGAATCCGGGGAGTCGTGCGGCCTGAGCCCGTCGTGCCCGGTGCATCCATACTGGCACACACTGCGCACGGGCGTCGAGGAGCTTTTCGCGGAGCTCACGTTCGACAGGTTCCTGGAGGACCGGCTTCCCGGGAAACCCATGCCCCCGCGTACTCCTCTGCGCACGAAAAAAACTACAAAATAATTCTTTTGACTTCTTTCGCGATTCGTGCTCTTCTATTTCCGTCTCTTGACTATACAAGCAGGTTAATCCAGTTCCATTTTCCACAATCAATATCATCAAAGGAGGTTCCATATGAGTCTATTTGACCTGTTTCAGACGGAGCTTGGTGACGACGAGAGCTCATCCTCCGAATCATCCTCCGAACCCGCCGTGGGCAGCGACGACGAGGTTACCGTCAGGGGCGCAGGCGACAAGATAGTCGACTCCTTCAAGGGAATTCTTGTAGGCATAGTCTGCTTCATTGCGTCGTGGGCAGTCCTGTGGTGCGGCGCGACGAGGACGGAGCAGGGAAAGATCTACCAGAAGGCGGTTCCCGTCGAGGGCGCAAAGGAGGGAAGTCTCGTGTATATAACGGGCATACCCGCCGCAGACGAAATCGGAGACGGCGATCTCCTAAAAAAGGGAAAATATCTCAAGGTAAAAAAGGAAATCCAGTACTACGCGGTCAAGTCCACCAAGAAAAGCGAAACCAAGAAGGAAGGGACCAAGGATGTGACGCGGTCCTGGTACGAGTACAGCCTTGAGTGGACCAGTTCGCCCTCCCCGATCGAAGAACAGGGAAAAACCCGCTGGAAGGATTTCGCCAAGGCCAACAAGCTCCAGGAGGGCATGACCAATCCTACTGTATCCGAGGATGACAAAAAAGCGGGTCCCATTTACACATCCAGTTGCAAGGTGAACGATTACTCGATTGCCATCAACAAGGACGTCGAGTTTATGTCCGGATCAAAGGAACTCGACGCCGTTTACCTGAAAGGCGACAAGGACAAGCCCAAGGTGGGTGATAAGCGAGTCAAGTACTCAGCCTATCCTTCCGACATCCAGTATACGTTCTCCGGCGACCTCAAGGGAAAGACGATCGGAACACATCTCGTTGACAACAAGGGGCAAATAGTAGCAACGTCCGGCGATTTCAACCAACTGGTTGGCGAGAAAAAGTCAGAGGACCGCATGATGTGGTGGGTAATGCTCATCATCGGCTTCATACTCATGTCGGTGGGCCTGAACGGGATGGTGGGCCCCATCACCACGCTCCTGGACTTCATCCCCTACGTGGGCGAATTCGGCGCGAGCGCCATTCGGTTCGTGCTCACGCTCGTGGCCGCGATCCTCTCGATCGTGTTCTACCTGCTCGTCTACTACTGGTGGATCGTGCTCATCATCGTTGCGGCCGTCGTGGGCTTCCTGGTGTACAGGAAGAAAACCGCGGCGCCAAAGCCCGCCGGGGCTTAAAGCATTTACCACATCCATCATGCATCGCGAAGGCGCGGAAACGTTTCCGCGCCTTCGCATTTGATGCGCGGCGCCCTCGACGGTTTCGTCAATCGGTCCCCGTGCCTCCAGTAAAAGAAAAACCCGGCAGCATGATCGCCGCCGGGTGGTGTCACCTCGTATGAAAGGAAATTATATCCAGCCGAGTATTCCTGCGAACACGACGAGCATGGTCACGTTCACGGCGAAGAGGGTCCCGATCACCGCCTTCTGCACCCTGGGCGCCCAGTCGTAGCAGTACATGGACACCACGAAGAACGGGATGTACACCGTCACGAAGACGGGAAACGATCCCCACCACGGGTATACCCACACGAAGGCGGGCGTTTTTGCCAGGAAGATCTCGAAGATCGAGAAGAACGCGGCGTTCCCGATCGCGATGGCAAGCCGGTTGTTCACACCCAGTATCTTCATCTTCGGGTCTTCCGGCAGGATCTTGCTGAACACCAGCCCCGCTACGGAGAACATGAGGCTGAGCTCCGCGCCCACTCCCACGAGCAGCAGGAAGGCCGTCCCGGTGGGCACGGTCCACAGCGCGTGTCCCGAGAAGTGCTGGATGAGCGCGTTCATGATCTCGAAAAACCAGTGCACCATGTAGAGCGAGAGACCGGCGGCGATTCCCTTCCAGTTTTTCCAGGACGCCTCGTTGAAGTACACGTACACGACCAGCGCCAGGAGCGGTATCACGTACCACTGGAAGTTGTCGCCGCTGCGGAGGATGCCCATCGCCTTTGCGGTTGCTTCGGGGTTGTTCATGAGTTTCTCCCTAGAGTTGCGTCATGAGATACATTATGCGACTCGCGCGCTCGCGCGGCTGCATCTTTGAGATGAGGAACGACGTGATGCTCTGCCTGCCCTCGTCCGCGGCGTTCGCGTCCATCTGCCTGAGGACGTCGATCACCAGCGTGTCCTCCCACTTGAGCATGATGGCCACCGCGTCGTCCGGCGGGATGGTCCCTATCTTCTGCGCGAGGTCCTTCACGTTCTTGACGTAGCCCGAGTATTTCTTCTTTTCATTTTCGAGCTTGCGCGCCTCGAGCTCAATCCCCTTCTTGCGGTCCTCGATCTTGTCGCGCTCGGTGTCGATCGCCTTCTCCGCCTCGACCAGGTGCGCCTCGCGCTTGTCCAGCTCCTCGATGCGCTCGCGGAACTTCTGCTTTTCCTTTTCGAACTCCTCGCGCTCCACGAGCGACGGCTCGTCGCCCTTCGCGTCCACTACCCTGGGCGCATCACGATGGTATATTTTGCGGAACATCCTGTCAAGGTTGATCATGCCTATGTAGTCGAGCCAGAAAAAGCCCGCCACCACCAGGAAGACCGAGAGCAGGAACAGGTAGACCACTTTCGCCTTTCCCGAGATATTCATTATGTCACACTCCCCCGTACTTTTGTTCTGTGCTTTTTATGTCGTGGCCTGGTTTCATCGCCGCTTACTTGCTGTTCTGGAGATAATAGGAAATGACTTTCTTCACGTAATCCTGGGTTTCCTTGTAGGGAGGGACCCCGCCGTTCTTCTGCACGGCGCCGTCCCCGGCATTGTAGGCCGCGAGCGCCTTCCTGTAGTCCCCGTTGTAGCGGTCGAGGAGGCTGCGTAAAAGCCCCACTCCCGCGTCGATGTTTTCCTCCGGCGAGTACGGGTCCTTCACGCCAAGCGCCTGTACCATGGAGGGCATGAGCTGCATGAGGCCCTTAGCGCCCTTTGGCGATACCGCATTGGGATTGAAGTTGGACTCCGCCTTGATCACCGACAGGACCAGGTCCTCGGGAACGCCGTTGCGCAGCGCGCTGTCGCGCGCGAGCCTGACGATATCTTCCACGGTCACGCTTTTTTTCTTCGGGGGCGCTTCGCTGCGAGCCACGCGCTCTTCCTGCATCACGGGGAAATAGGCGCCTGTGTACGCGACCCTGTTCGCGGTAGAGACATCCTGAGCAGCCTGCCCCTTCTGCGCGTCCATGCGCGCGGAGAGCTCGGCCTGGAAGCTTTTTTCGGGTTGTGCCTGGACCGGCTTCCTGTAGAGGTTGAAGCGCTTCTTCAGCTCATGGATGCGTCCCATCACCCTGTACATGTCGTCGAGCATACGCTACTCCTGCCGCGCCTCTTCGATCAGGCGCTTTACGTGCAGCTTCTGGTTCATGTCGTCGTTTTCCTTTCCCATTTCCCTGTTGTACTCGTACTGGAATTCCTGCCAGCGTCGGTCTTTAAGGCGCTCGACGACCTTGCGCTGCTTTGACGCCTCGACGAGACGCTCGCGCACTTTCTGGATCTCCGGCTCCATGCGGTCGATCTTATCCTGCTGGTCGCGTATCACCATGTGGGCGAACTCTATGAAGCGCTCGAACATCACCGCCTCGCCATACGAGAACCGTCCCTGCCTGATCCTGCCCGCGAACTTCTGGTGCTGTTCGGTTATGCTGCGCCGGTACTGCTCCTGTTTCATCCTTTCGCGGTTCTGGAGCGAAAGGACCTGGGCGAGCTCGTTCTGGACTTCCCGCTCCTTCGCGTGCCTCAGGTCCAGGAGACGCTCGAGCTTGAACTGGAATTTCTTCATGTCCGCTGCCCGTTCATATCGTCATGCGCCGCGCTGCCGGCCCGCCCTAGCGCGCCCTCCTCTGGCGCGCGAAGAACGGTGTCGATGCGACATAATCTTTTTTGCCTGTCTGATCGACCTTCCTGAAAAGGCCGATCAGCTTCAGGCGGATCCCGTCATACTCGTCCTGCTCGTAGACGCCCTGTTTCAGGAACGCGTCCATCTCTTCCTTCTTTTCGATTGCGCGGTCGATCGCGGGATTCGATCCCCTGGCGTACGCGCCCAGGTTGATGAGGTCCTCCGCGTCTCGGTAGGCAGCGAGGAGTTCCCTGAATTTTCCCGCCGATTCCTTGTGGTCGTCGTCGATGACGTCCTTCATGCACCTGGAGATGGACCCCAGAACGTCCACCGCCGGGTAATGCCCCTTGTGGGCGAGATTGCGCGCCAGCACGATGTGGCCGTCCAGGATACCGCGCACGGCGTCGGCGATGGGCTCGTTCATGTCGTCGGCTTCAACGAGTATGGTGTAGAAGCCGGTGATGCTGCCCGCCCCCTCGCGCGTCCCTGAGCGCTCGAGGAGCCTGGGCAGGAGCGAGAACACCGAGGGCGGGTACCCGCGCGTCGCCGAGGGCTCGCCCGCGGCGAGCCCCACCTCGCGCTGGGCGAGCGCGAAGCGCGTCACCGAGTCCATCATGAGGTTCACATCCTTGCCCTGGTCGCGGAAATATTCCGCGATCGCGTGGGCAAGGTACGCGCCCCGCAGGCGCATCATGGGCGGCTGGTCCGACGTGGCCACCACCACGATAGAGCGCTTGAGGCCCTCGGTTCCCAGCTCTTTCTCGACGAAGTCGCGCACCTCGCGTCCGCGCTCTCCTATGAGCGCGATCACGTTCACGTCGGCGTTCGTATAACGGGCCATCATGGCGAGGAGCGTCGACTTGCCCACGCCCGAGCCAGAAAAAATTCCGATCCTCTGCCCTTTCCCCACGGTGTTCAGGCCGTCGATCGCACGTATTCCCACCGAGAGCGGCTCCCTGATGACGCGGCGCTGCAGGGGATTCAGGGGATGCCCCTCCACGGGATAGCGCATTTCCGTGAATATTTCGCCCTTCCCGTCCAGGGGCTTTCCCGTCCCGGAGATTACGCGCCCCAGCAGCTCGGGGCCCACGGGCACCATGAGAGAGGAGCCGGCCGCGATAACCTCGGCGCCGGGGACGATCCCCTTCATGT
>CALMJO010000275.1 GCA_937864375.1 uncultured Spirochaetota bacterium | reverse complement strand
CAGGACCCGGTCCTGGCGAGCGCCTCGAGGAAATTAATTTCCACCTTCTTCCAGTTGAGCACGCTCCAGAACGCGGCTATGTAGTCGGGGCGCCGGTTCTGGTACTCCAGGTAATAGGCGTGCTCCCACAGGTCCAGTCCCAGGACGGGGACGAGCCCCTCCATGAGCGGGCTGTCCTGGTTGGGCGTCGAATGGACGACGAGCTCTCCCAGGGCGTTCACCGACAACCAGGCCCAGCCCGAACCGAATCGCCCCGCGGCCGCCGCCTCGAACTCCTTTTTTAACGAGTCGAACGATCCGAACCGTTCGGTAATCGCAGTCGCGAGCTTTCCAACGGGCGTGCCACCCGCGCCGGGCGCCAGGATTTCCCAGAACAGGGAATGATTGTGGTGTCCGCCGCCGTGGTTCCTCACGTCGTCGCGGATGTCCGCGGGAAGGCTCGGGAGGTTCGCGAGCAGCTGCTCGATCGTCAGGTCGGGAAGCTCCGGGTGTTTCTCCAGCGCGGCGTTCAGCTTCGCCACGTAGGTCGCGTGGTGCCTGTCGTGGTGCAGCTCCATCGTTTTCGCGTCTATGTGAGGCTCAAGCGCGTTGAATGCAAAGTGAAGGTCCGGCAGTACGAACTTTTTCATGATGCTCCTCGTGTACGATTAAGAATTGACTAAATTACTATAATATAAGCATCACCGCATCATTCGGCAAGCGGTGGGGGCGAAATGCGTGCATATTGCCGCTCAACATGCGCGCACTTGGTTTGACTTTCCCGGGGAGGGCCGATATACTTCCGGGCGTGCCGGGCTTCCATCGAACTTCACCAGGAGGGTCTTCCATGAAAAAAGTGCTCGTCGGCGTGTGCGTGCTTCTCGCGATCTTCATCTTCGTTTTCTTCATTTACCTTCCCTCGAGCCTGGACAACAAGTGGAACTCCGGCTACGCGCATCCGCCCTACAAGGCATCCCCGGAAGCCCAGGCGCTGCACAAGACGCTCTTCATCGCCGACATGCACAACGATTCCCTGATGTGGAACCGGGACCTTTTAAAAAAGAATGAGCGCGGCTATATTGACATTCCCCGCATGCGCGAGGGCAACATCGCGCTCCAGAACTTCACTACCGTCACGAAAGCGCCGCGCGGGATGAACATCGACAGCAACGACGGCTCGACGGACAACATCACCATCCTCGCCGTCGCCGAGCTCTGGCCGCCCGCGACATGGTTCAGTTTAAAAAACCGCGCGCTCTACCAGGCGCGGAAGCTGCACGACTTCGCCGCGCGCTCCGAGGGTAAGCTCGTCGTGATCAGGAGCGCGGACGATCTTGCGAAATTCCAGGAGCGCCGCCTGAAGGAGCCCGGCATCACCGCGGGCCTCCTGGGAATGGAGGGAACCCAGGTCCTCGAGGGAGATCCCGGGAACATCCTGGTCATGTACGACGCCGGCTTTCGCATGGTGGGGCTCACGCACTTCTTCGACAACGAGATGGCGGGCTCCATGCACGGCGTAAAAAAGGAAGGGCTCACCGAAAAGGGAAAAGAGATGCTGCGCCTCGCCGAACAGAGGAAGATGATCATCGACATTGCACACTCGTCCGCGAAGACGATCGACGACGTGCTCACGCTCGGGACCCGTCCGCCCATGGTGTCGCACACGGGCGTGAAGGGCACGCTCAACAACAATCGCAATCTCTCCGACGATCTGCTGCGCCGCATCGCCGCGAAGGGTGGGCTCATCGGCATAGGGTTCTGGGAGGAGGCCATAGGCCCTATCACGGACCTGAAAGCCACGGTGCGCGCGATACGCTACGCGGTGAAGGTCGCGGGCATCGATCACGTGGGGCTGGGTTCCGATTCCGACGGGAGCGTTCCCATGCCCATGGATGCGTCGGGCATGGTGCTGCTCACGGACGCGCTTCTCAAAGACGGCTTCACCGGGGACGAGGTGCGCAAGATCATGGGCGGAAACCTGGCCGCGTTCTACGCGAAGTGGCTCCCGTAGAGCGCGGGCCGGCGGAAGCCCTGACGTACAGGCGGGTGGCCACCCGCCTGTACGTCAGGGCGCCTCGAAGTTCCGTAAAAACCGCCCGAACCCGATCGAGCTTCCCTTCTCGTACGAGTAGCCCAGGAGTGTCGTGACGGGGCTGCGCAGCTTTGCGAGCATCTCCTTCCATGAGCGCGAATCGGCGTCCACGAGGATGTCGGGATTGGGTGCGAGGACGGGCCTCGTTTCGGCGACTCCCCGGCGGACGAATATGGTCCAGGTCTCTCCCGCGTCGGCGAAGCGCATGCTTACGGTCTTCACGAGGTCCTCGCTCGATTTTGGGTCCAGGTTCACCGCGAGGCTGTCGAAGAAGAACGACAGCGGAAAGCGGTTCACCATCCCGGCATCGAGCTTCGCCCGATTCAGCGCGACGGTCTTCTCCTTCAATTCGTATGCCGCGGTGAGGTAGTAGTGGCGCGCGTTGGCGTTCGCCTCGCGTTCCCCGAGCACGGTGAGCGCCTTCACGCGAAGCGCGCGCGCCGCGGAATTCCCTGCATCAAGTACGAGCAGGTGGCCCGTCAGCTGCAGCGCCTCCTGGAGGTTACCCTTCCCGAAATAATCATTTGCGTGCTCCAGGAGCTTCCCCTCGCCGCCCGCGATCCGGGCCATCATCTGCGCCTCCTCCCGCGGCGCGAGAGGCTGCAGGTCGTCAGGGTCGCCGCTGAACCACCCCAGGTTCCCCGCGAACATCGAGCGCGCCGACCAGGTAACCTTACCGTAGAATTCCTGCAGGTACGGCGACCTGGCGAGGTGCGCGGGGAGTTTCACGTACTCCGCGAGCTCGTCCGGCGTCATGCCGCGGTTCATGCCGCGGAGTGACTGGTCGTGCACGAACTGGATCGCGTCGCGGTAGTCGGTAACCGACGCGTAGATTTCGTTTGCGCCGGCGAGCGGTCGCCCGTGGCTGGGGACGAGGATCTCCGGGCGCAGGTCGCGGATGATGTCGACCGAGCGGTACCACTGCTTGAGGCTCCTGAACCAGGTCCCCCTGATCGTGTAGAGGTTTGGAAACGCCTTGTAGAAGTTGTCGGCGCACATGAGTATTTTACGGTGCGGCATCCACACGTAGATCTGGTCGTCCGTCTCGCCGGGGGCGTGGATGAGCTCCAGGACAAGCCCCGCGACGGTCACGCTCATCCGGTCGCGGAACGTTTTCGTGGGGGGCAGGTAATCCATCACCGAGTCTGGGCCAAAGCCCTGGTACGGCCCTATGCCCACGTTGATGATGTCCTTTTCCGCCAGGTAGTTCCCGTACATGCGCATGCTGCGGATGCCGATGATGCGCATGGTCTCGCCCGCGATCCGCGCGACGGCCGGGCCGGTCGTCTCGTGCGCGTAAACCTGGGGCCTGTCGCCGCCCGCGATCGCGGCCGCGCCAAAGATGTGGTCGGGATGGCTGTGCGTGTAGACGATAGCCTTCACGGGGAGGGCCGAGATCTTCCTGAATTCGGCCATGACCGCGCGTCCCTCCGCGGCCTCGTCCATCGCGTCCACGATGACGATCCCGCCCGTGCCCACGAGCATGATGGAGTTGGCGATCCCGTACCCGACCGCCGAATAGACCCCGTCGGCGACCCTGTGGACCTGCCGCTCGAATTCCTTCGAGTGCTCCCTGAGCGCGTCGGCGGCGCGGACGCCCGGCGCGTCGTCGCCGCGGCCGCATGCGAGGAAGACCGCAAAGAGCGCCAACGCGAAGCAAGCCGAATGATTCACCCTGGAAGGATATGTGACAACACCCGTTTCAAATCGCATGATGCACCTCTTGTTTCATTCACATGTGTAAGAATGGGCGATGGGGGGATCGACAAGATGAGGGAGATAAAGAATTGGATTTTACTGACGGCCTGAGGCGTTCAATTTACTTCCAGCCATCCCAATCCATATCTCTTCCATCGCCTTTTCCTTTATCTCCTAATCCCCCTTTCCGTTGCCGTTATGCGCTCACGACGTGTAAGAGCAGGAGATGGGGGGATCGACGAGATGAGGGAGATTAAGGATTGGGTTTTACCGACGGCCATTGGCATTCAACTTATTTCCATCCATCCATATCCTTATCTCTTCCATCGCCTCTATTCCTTAATCTCCTCATCCCCCTTTCCGTTGCCGTTATGCGCTCACGACGTGTAAGAGCAGGAGATGGGG
>CALMJO010000274.1 GCA_937864375.1 uncultured Spirochaetota bacterium | reverse complement strand
TACACCTCTCTATTCGTCGGCAGCGTCAGATGTGTATAAGAGACAGCATATGCAGAGCCGTTTTAAAGAGGGGTTTAAAGAGGTACCCTAAAATGTATCCATGCGGATGAAGAGCCCGGCGGGTGCGGCACCTCGGAAAGCTGCCGCGTGTGCGGCGCGGTAAAGGCAATCCTCACGTGCCGGAACAGCAGGGCATCTTCATCCGAGGAATGCAGGATGAACGCGGAGGCACTGGGCGGCACCAGGGCCCGCAACCTGAACGTCACGGTCTCGCCCTTCACGGTCAAGGGCGGCGACTTCATGGTCCTCACGGTCAGCGACACAGGTCCGCAGAAGCGCAGGGACAACCTGGAGCGCGTATTCTTTCACGATATCCTGAACACGGTGAACATCCTGAAGTCCGCGATCAACCTCGCGGAAATGCCCGAAAGCGCAGGTCAGCGCGATGAATTCCTGGACATCGCGCGCAAGGTCTGCGACGGGCTCGCGGAGGAAATCAACTCCCACCGCATGCTGCTCGACGCCGAAAACCGCAGGCTCACCCTGCAGCTTGGAACGTTCCGGGCGCGCGACCTGGTATGCCACGCGGCGGAAGGGTTCAGCATCACCGCGCCGCCCGGGGAGAAAAGGATCGACGTGGACTTCCCGGAAGAGGACACCGTCATCCTGTGCGACAGGACGCTCGTGAAAAGAATTCTCATCAACATGCTGAAAAACGCGCTCGAGGCGACCAGGGCGCCGGGCAAGGTGCGCATCGGGTTCCGGCGGAAAGACGGCACGGTCGTCTTCAGGGTGCACAACGCGGGATGCATGCCGCCCGACGTACAGCTCCAGGTGTTCCAGCGCTCCTTCTCCACGAAGGGCCTCAACCGCGGATTCGGCACCTACGGCATGAAGCTCCTCGCCGAGCACTACCTCGGTGGAAAAGTGTACCTCGAATCGAGCGTCGAAGCGGGAACGGACTTTTTCCTCGAGATTCCCGTCGACTTCACCGGCGAGTCCCCTTCCTGACCTGAGCGCCCTTTCCCGCGACGCGTTCGGCCCCGTGGCGGCAGCGGCGCGTTCACGCGGGACCCGCTCGTCGGCCCCCGCCCCCTCAACACTCGATTCAGCCGCGCATCTCGTCCACGATCTTCTTTAATAGCGCGGGGCGATCGCTCACGATGCCGTCGACGCCCGCGGCAAAGAGGCGGCGCATGTCCTTCTCTTCGTTGATCGTCCAGACGTGCACGCGCAGGCCCTTCCCGTGCGCGGCCGAAACGAGCGCGTCACTCGCAATGTTCGAGGGGCCCAGGTATTCCGGTATCTGGAGCACGTCCCCGGGAAAGCTCTTTTTTAAAAAGAGAAGGCCGCCCCTGAACAGAAAATAGAACCAGAGCGCCTCCCACAGCGAAAAGGAGGTCGCCATGGCGGGAAACGCCTTGCGGACGGCGCGAAGATTGGGCGTATGCTCGGAAGCGGAAAGGACCCGCGCCTGGGCGTCGCACCTTTTAATGATCTCAACGTAGCGCGGGATCTGTGCGGAGTTCTTCGACTTGAGGTCGATGTTGAATCTCCGGTCGGGGAACGCGGTGAGCATCTCGCCCAGCGTCATGAACCTGACGCCCTTTCCCCGCCAGGGATGGCTTTGACCCCCGTCCGTGCTGAAATGGTAGGCCGCGTCGAGCCGTTTGATCTCCTCAACCGAACGCTCGGCGATTTTGCCGGTCCCGTCGGACACGCGATCGAGCACATCGTCGTGCGCGACGACAAAGTCCCCGTCCTTCGTGAAATGTACGTCGGTCTCGATTACATGGGCGCCCAGCTCGATCGCCCTTCTGAACGAGGGCTCCGTGTTCTCCGGGTACTCGTCCGACGCTCCCCGGTGCGCGATGACCCTCGGCTCCGGTATGAAAAACTCCCTGTTCATGCTCTCCCTGCCTCCCGGTGGTTTCATTCTGCGACGATCACGCCATTGATGGAAAGAGCCCTTCTTCACCTTGACGCTCCCCTTCGCGAGGAGCGCCACGAGCAGCGTGCGCCCCTGCGATCCAGGGAGCAGTTGCTTGCCCGCGCTTTCAATCAAGGGGTCCGACGCCGATGCATGATCGGGCATGCCGTCGTACGCCTCCGGGACCTCCCCGTCGACGAGGCTGCAGACGGGCTCGCCGTAGATCATGTAGCCCGCGGGACTGGCGGGCAGGATTCCCCGCGCGCGCATCCCCGCTCTCCCGGCTTCACGATATCAAGCGCGTATCGCGAACCTGGCTTCAATCCACGGACGAGATTCCCGATCCTTCCGTGACCGCCCTGAAGCACATTGTACTCGCCCCCGCGCGGGGGGAACGCGACGTCCCAAGCGCCTCCCTGCGCGCCCATGGCGCCGATCATGCCGAAATTGAGGACGGAAAAGAGGATGATCGCCAGGGACTGGACCGGTTGTAGGACGCCCGCGCGGCAGCGTCAATCCAATAAGCGTGATCCGGGGGATTTTTACGCCCGACCGCCTATCGCTTGATCTTCCCCGGCAGGCGGTACGAATATTTCTTCCGCATTATCTTTTCGGTGATGAACCGGTCCACGCGGCGCGCGAACTGGTAGAACTTCCAGATGAACGCGTCGCCCGCGTAGTACTTGTCGATCTCCTCGCGCGTGATTTCACCGCCCAGGATCCCCTCTTCCCTGATAAAACCGTTGGCGACGGGCAGGAACTGCGGAATGAGCCCCGGAAGCTGCTCCTTGTGGAGGTTGGCGATGATGTCGACGATGACCAATCGCAAATCGTAATAGCGGTCCAGGACCTCCTGCAAAAAGAACCTCCGCACGACCCAGCGGAGGAACGAGGGGGTCGTCATGATGAAAACCTCGGGATTCATCTGCTCCCGCCCGTCCTTGCGGTACAGGGGCGTGCTCGTGTCGATGTACATCATGCCGTCGTCCGGGTGCACGTGCGTGAGCGCGCCATCACGCGAGTCGAGCACCCAGTTCGAAAGCTGGCCGTCAATTCCGATCTTCACCCCGGATGCGCGCGTGTTGAACTCGTGGATCTTCCGGAGCTCGCCCAGCACCTTCCTGAAAAGACGCAGCGCGTTTTCCGCGTCGAGCCGGTGCAGCATGACATGGCCCACGAATGCGGGATTGATACGCGCCTGCCCGGCGTAGACCGTGAGGAGCTTCCCGTATGTAAAGCGCGTGAGCCGCTGCTCGGGAACGCGTATCCCCAGGCCGGTGAGGATCTCCCTGTATTCAACGTAGGCCCGTTCGAACCTGTCCACCTCCGCGCCCGAGGGAAAGGGAGGCATGCGCTTCCATACCATCCGGCTCCCCTCGACCCGCTGCAGGGAGAAATCGCGGCCCATCACCCTTCCCTTCGCCAGGCTCATGACCGTGGAGATCTCGCCGAAGCCCAGGATGGCGAGCGAGCCCTGCTCGCGGTAATGTCCCCGGAAATCGCGGCGAAAGCGCTCGTAGAGCGCGCCATCCCTTTTGAGATTCTCCTTTATTACATCGAAGAGCTGAATGATCTCCCAGAGTATGTCGATGTCCTCTTTCCGCAGAACGATCGCCCCCGGGTCCGCGCCAATGCGGCCCATCGTGGGCAGGTAGCGCTCCAGGTAGGGAAGTCGCTCGCGGGCGAGCGCGGCCAGCGGGCGGTCGCCGACATAAAAGAGGCCGTAGAGGTGCCTGGCCGCGGCGATGCGCGCCGTCTTCACCGCGAGGTACTTGTCCAGGCGGAGCGGGTCGGCGGAACCGAGCGCGCGGTCGGCCGCCAGGATCGCTTTGGCCTCGTCCCTCCGGCCGAAGAGTCCCGCGAGTATGGACAGGGCGCCCGGCGGAATCCGGACGTCGCGCAGCCGGTACTCGTTCCCCTCGCGCTTCCACAGCAGGTCGAACCCGTCCCGGAGCTTCAACACCTCGGCGCTCACCGAGGCGCGGTTCATGAAGACAAGCCGCTTCTTCTTGAAGCGGTGCGCCCGCTCGAGCGCGTCCAGCATCGCGGTGATGTCGGTGAATTCATCCATGCCGGGCCTCCTTCGCCCCGCCCGTGAGCTCCCGGAGCGCATCCCGCACCGCGCGCACCAGGAAGGCCTCCTCCCTGCGCGTGATGATGAGCGGGGGAAGGAGCTGCAGCACCCTCCGGTCGTTCCCGGAG
>CALMJO010000273.1 GCA_937864375.1 uncultured Spirochaetota bacterium | reverse complement strand
CGAGCATTGCCTTCCCGCTCTTCTCGATCTCCTCGCCCGTGATAACGGTGATTGATGCGCCTGTCTCACGGATCAGAGTCTCGCTTTTTGAAGCGGTGACGACGATTCCCTGCGAGGCGGCCCTGGCTCTCCTGGCAGAATCCCGCTCCGTGTCAGCGCCTTTCTGCTTGTCGGCCCCCGACACCTCTTCTTTGACCTTCTCTTCGACCGGCCTCTCCTCCGGCGCGGAAAGCGCGCGCTGGTGGAGCGTGACGACGATCGCTACAATAAGAAACAACACTCTGAAAAAACGCATACGTCCTCCCTCAAAATTGGATGTGCGTCTCTGACGGATAGCTGAGGGAAAGGGGCCGAGGGGCGTGCCGTAAAAATAAAAAACACGCCTCTCGGCGTGTGATGGGGACTGCGTATAAAACGCATTCACCGGCTCCCAGACCTCGAGGATACCCAGTAATGCGGAGTTCCCGGCTTTTCCGCCTTGCGGCGCGGAATCACGGTTGCGGGTCAGCGCGGGATTTTCACCCGACTTCCTCCGGTTGCTCTTTCAGAGAACGAATAATGAGATAATGCTGTTCGCAAGGGAATCTGCTGTCAACCGGAATTTTCGATCCGGGGGCCGATTTTCATGGCGGGGCACTGCAGGGACGTCCCGCCTCTAACATATTTTGGGTTGACATGCCCACAATAATAGCGTTATTTAAAGTTGCAATGGGAATGGTAGGGATCAGGATGACTAGAATAACCGGGACACTGGCAATCGCGATTTTCGTGTTTTGTTTCACATTATCAGGATGCTCCGAGATCGCGAACACACAGGTCGACATCAAGGTGATTGGCGTTGGGACCAATTTTACCGGCTTTTACATAAAGGACGATTCCACACCACAGGGTATTGATGGAACAATTGACGCTTATGGCAACTATATATTTGAGAAAGAAATTAAAGACTTAGACAATATTGAAGTTCACGTTGAACGACTCACCACAGCGCGAACGTTACAGATTAAAATTTATCGCGATGGGGATAAGGTTAAAGAGTCGTCTCTAGAGAGTTCTGAAACTAGTACGAATAAGCTGGTGCTCGAGTACCAGGTTGGTGAAGAAGATACCAGTTCATAAAAGCCTCACACAACGGGAACGCACACATGCTTAACTACGAAATCATCGACGCAACGGTCGCGCTCAACATTGCGCGCTCCCTCGACCGGTACACCGCCCCATTCAAGATAATCGACGGCTACCGGCTGATCGACAACGGCATTGACCCGGAGGCCACCGTTCAGATCGAGGCGGACGGGCGCTACATCCACGAGGCGTCCACCGGCGACGGGCCCGTCGACGCGCTCGCGCGCGTGCTTAAAAAAGCGCTCACCCCGCTCTTCCCGGAGCTCACGGGCGTGAAGCTCATTGACTACCGGGCGAACATCATGGACGCGAAGCGCGGAACGGCCACCGAGGTCGAGGTGACGATAATATTCACCGACGGGAAAGGCGTGTGGAAGGTTTCGGCGCTTTCGGAAAACATCAACGCGGCCTCGTTCCGCGTCCTCCTGGACGGGTTCGAGTACGCGATCTTCCAGCACCGTGCACGGCCTGCCTGATCGGCCCCCCCTGATTCAGCCGCAACGATACGCCACACGTAAACCTGATTGCAAGCAGGCTCCGAACACAGGGCAACATCAGCCTGGTTTGAGAGATTATTTTTTATTTTAAAAATTGGCGCCATCTTCGTAGTATTATTATGAGACCTGATTTGAAAAAGAATAAACGGGGCGCGGCGCTGACGACCTCGATAAACATGCACTGCAAAACGCGGTACTCGGTAATACGGGCCGCGCGAATTCTTGACATGTCACAGCGCGATGTTGTAGTGTTGCTTCTCAAGCGCGCGATGCGGGACATTGATGCGACACAGGGCGGGTTCTCTACCGTCAAGTACCAGCAGCACAGGCCGCGCGAGGAGTGGCATTGCTTCTGCATCCAGTATCATCAGGACGAGTACGAGTTTTTCAATGATCTCAGGAGGCTGTGCAAGCGCTCAGTCTCACGGTTGCTTGCAATCGCAGTAAAGAAGTACTTGGATGAATTGCTTGGGTTTTCTCGAAAAAGCATAATTAATTATTTAGGCTATTTGGGATATTCCGTGGGGAAAAGCATTGTTAAGGGGATCATCTGCTGGCACTTCTATTGGGGAGAATTACGCACAAAACACCGATCCCACCCACCAGCCAGAATCCTACGCACTACTTCCCCAACATACAGTTAAGCGGTGATGCGCCAGCCCCGCACTTTGCGCCTCCATGGTT